>CARUOB010000004.1:0-23631 GCA_949076555.1 uncultured Lachnospiraceae bacterium
TTCTCTTTCTCTGTTTTTCGTATCACACGATAGATACGGCGCTTTCCCGCGGGTTCTGTTCCGGAATGGCGTAGGAGTGAATCACCGGCTGCGCAAGCTGACGCTGCAGCTCTTTATACCATTTGCTGTACTTATACATACGATATGTAGTGCTCAGCTTCCTGAGCTGCTCATCGTCTGCACAGCAGACCGTAAAAGAGACTCTCTGTGATTCATCCATGGACGCATAGTCCAGATAACTGAGTTTAAGCTCGGTTATCAGTCCCTGACACTTGGGACAAAACTGCTTATGCCCGTTCAGCATATGAACCCGTTGGCAACGCTTACAGTAATGCATGTACATCATGAAAATTCCCCTTTTCCATTGATTCCTGTAAGGTAACCGTTTGTCCGTTGCCCTTATATTGTGTCAGTTAGAGCGGTCAAAGTCAAGCGTATATTAGCGAGAAATGCCATAAAATGGGTGTAAAATATCGCGCAATTATCGCGGAAAAGGCGTAAATATTGTGCCCTTTGTCAATTTACATAATGGACGACGCTTCACGGGTGACAAAAATCTTGATATTACGCTGTTTTTGTGCTATAATTTCCAAGAATTGTTTGAAATTGTGGTTTACATAAACCGCACGAGCGGCCGGCACAAATTCACGGTGGTGTTATCGCGGCAGGCTGCTTCGACATGGAGGGAATCATGCAGAATAAAAAAAACAGGAGACAACATACGGAAAAACATCGCAGGTCGGTCCGGTTTGAGGATCTGCTTGAGGATGACCGGTTTGATGATGAGGATTTTGACAGTGTGACGGATGACACATTGGAATTTTTAAGTCTCGATGATGAAATGATCGAGTCTTATCAGCGTACCCATCCTTCGAAAAGCGGGAAAAATACGTCTGTGAAAGCATGTCCCGGCTGCTATGAGGACGAGGACTACGACGAAGAAGATTACGAAGATGAGGACTACGAGGACGAGGACTACGACGAAGAAGATTACGAGGATGAGGACTACGAGGACGAAGACTACGAGGATGAGGACTACGACGACGAGGATTATGAGTATGACGATGAGGACGGATTTGCTGCCCGCCTGATGTATTTTATCGGTGAAATGGGCGCGCTGGATGTGGCAGTGGCTCTTCTGGGAGTGCTCGTGCTTGTGGGAGCAATTGCTACGGGCGGTATTTATGTTCACGCGAAGTCTGTGGAAAAGCAGGTGGAGGCTTTTGCCGATATGGGCGAGGAGCTGGAAGGCATCTCGGTCATCGGGGAGAGCGGCCTGCTGGCGGCGTCAGAGTCCGCGAAGCTGGGCGGGATGATCGACGTGGAGGAGGAAAACGGGGAGGAACAGGAAGAGGCAGAAGAAAAGGATGAGAAGGATGAGAAAGGCGAGGTGGAAGTAGAGCTGCATCTGACCTCAATCCTCTCGGATATAAAGATTAAGTTTGTCAATAAGGAGACGGGCAAGCTGATCGGTGGCGTGCCCTTTGAAGTGGAAGTTTCCGGGCCGAAGAAATTTCAGTTGAAGGACGAGGACAAGGACGGCGTAATTTACCAGAAGGATATTGCCGCCGGTACATATGAAGTGAAGGTATTGCCGTTGTCAGACGGGGCGGCCGAGAAGTACAGGCTCCCTTCTAAGGGCAGCAGCGTTAAGGTTACGGACAAAATCGCTTATCAGAAGGTGGATGTGGCCGATGAGGTGAAGACCGAGGCGGAGATCAACGTGGCGAAAGAGGAAGCGACCCAGCAGAATACCGTGGTGGAATCCGCGCTTAAGGACACGGTGGAATGGGTGGAGTCCACAAAGACGCCGATAGGGGATGAGAAGACAGAGTATGAGAAAGTGCCCATGGATAAAATAGCGGACCCGTGGAAGAGCGCTGGCGCATTTCGGAAGATGGTGGAGGACGGAGGGGATGACCCTTACGCAAATGTACAGGTATCCATCAATAAGGACAGTCTGACGCTTGATAAAGGAGAAAGCGGCTCCCTTAAGATATCCGTCAGCAGCAGCGAGGTGGAGTACTCGGTGGAGTGGAGCGTTGCGGACTCCTCTGTCGCTACGGTGTCCGGCGGTACGGTTACGGCAGTGGCGGCGGGCAGTACCACTGTTACGGCGCGGGTAGCCGTAGGCAGCATGATTCAGGAGTTTAACTGTTCCGTATCGGTAAACGATGGCAAGAATGAGGATTCTGACAAGGAAGACCAGGACAAGGAGGACGAAAACAAAGACCCTGATCAGGACAAGGAGGACGAAAACAAGGACCCCGATCAGGACAAAGACGAAAACAAAGATCCCGACAAAGATAAAGAGGAAAACAAGGACCCCGATAAGGATAAAGAGGAAAATAAGAACCCCGATAAAGATGACGATAAGGACAAAGACAAGGAGGAACAGACGGTTTATACCAAGTTGTCCATAGGCGGGGAAAAGGAGGTTGCGGTCGGCAAAAAGTTGACCCTGACGGCGGAGACAAAACCCAAGGGCGGTGAGGTTGTCTGGAGCAGCGACGATGAAAAGATCGCGAAAGTAAACGAGAAGGGGGAGGTCACGGGCGTTGCCGAAGGCGAGGTGAAGATCCGCGCAGTCTGCAAGAATCCGAAGGACGTAGAAGACATCAAAGAATCTTATAAGATCAAGGTGGTGAAAGCGGAAGCTGCCCCGGATGAAAATACGAAGCTCAAGGACAAGGACGGCAATCAGCTTTACTTCAAAAACGCGGACGGGGATTACGAGGAGGCCACCTATAAGGAGTACGGAAAACGGGATGCTTTCTACAAAAAAGTGAAAGGGTCATCGGCTTATAAGTACACCGGATGGCAGACCATCGACGGGCATGTTTATTTTTACGATAAAAACGGAAACTATGTGACAGGGGAACAGGTTATTCAGGGCGCGAAATACAGCTTTGGCAGCGACGGAAAGCTGGCGAAAAGCTCAGGCGCCATGGGAATCGACGTTTCCAAGCACAACGGCAATATCGACTGGAACGCGGTGAAAAACTCCGGCGTCTCCTATGTGATCATCCGCTGCGGTTACCGCGGTTATTCTACGGGCGTGCTGGTGGAAGATCCGAAATTCAGGAGCAATATCAAGGGTGCAAAAGCGGCCGGACTTAAGGTGGGAGCGTACTTCTTCAGTCAGGCGGTCAACGAGGTGGAGGCCGTGGAGGAGGCTTCCATGGCGATCGATCTGGTGAAGGGTTATGGACTGAATTATCCGCTTTTCCTCGATGTGGAGGCGAGCGGCGGCAGAGCAGACGGTATCAGCCGGGAAACCAGAACGGCAGTCTGTAAGACGTTTTGCCAGACCGTGCAAAATTCCGGCATCGCGGCGGGTATTTATGCGAATAAGACATGGTTTACCGAGAAGATCAACACGGCGAGCCTGACGAACTATAAGCTCTGGCTTGCGCAGTACGCGAGCGCGCCGACCTATACGGCGACCCGCTATGACCTGTGGCAGTATTCTTCTAAGGGAAAGGTCAGCGGCATCAGCACCAACGTGGATATGAATATCAGTTATGTAAGTTACTAGAGCATGACGGTACTTGTATGTTATAATGTTTCGTGGATAATATAACAGGAATACAGAGAATTTTTATGAAGGAGACAGGAGGAAAAAGCATGAAGACGTATCTGGTAACAGGAGGCGCCGGATTTATCGGCTCCAACTACATTCATTACATGTTCGGCAAATACGGGGATTCCATCCGCATCATCAATGTGGACGCGCTGACCTATGCGGGCAATCCGGAAAACCTGAAAGAAGTGGAAAACAGGGACAATTATACTTTTGTGAAAGCGGATATCTGCGACAAGGCGGCCATAGAGAAGATTTTTGCCGAAAATGACATCGACCGGGTGGTTCACTTCGCGGCGGAGAGCCATGTGGACAGAAGCATCAAAAATCCGGAGGTGTTCGTGCAGACCAATGTGTACGGCACGGCGGTGATGTTGAACTGCGCGAAAGCGGCTTGGGAGCTGCCCGACGGCAGTTTTAAAGAGGATAAGCGGTTTCTGCATGTGTCCACCGACGAGGTGTACGGGTCTCTCGACGATGACGGCGGGTATTTCTACGAGACCACACCCTACGCGCCGCACAGCCCTTATTCCGCCAGCAAGGCAGGGTCGGATATGCTGGTGAAGGCGTATATGGACACGTACCATTTTCCTGCTAACATTACGAACTGCTCCAACAATTACGGGCCGTATCAGTTCCCGGAGAAGCTGATCCCTCTCATCATCAACAATGCGCTGCAGGGCAAGAAACTTCCTGTCTACGGGGATGGAAAGAACGTGCGCGACTGGCTCTATGTGGAGGATCACGCCAAGGCTATCGACATGGTACAGGAGAAAGGACGTCTTTTTGAGACTTACAATGTGGGCGGACACAATGAAAAGCAGAACATTGAGATTGTGAAGATCATCATAGAGACGCTGCGCGACATGCTTCCCGAGACGGACGAAAGAAGAGCCCATCTGACGGAAGAGCTGATCACTTATGTGGAAGACCGCAAAGGACATGACAGACGCTATGCGATCGCGCCGGACAAGATCAGAGAGGAGATTGGCTGGGAGCCGGAAACCATGTTTAAGGACGGCATCCGCCGCACCATCGAGTGGTACTTCGCGCATGAAGACTGGATGAAGAACGTGACAAGCGGCGATTACCAGAAGTATTACGAAGAAATGTATCAGGCAAATAGTTAAGCACAGGACTTTGCACTTGCTGCAAAGTCCGTGAGAATATGTAAAGCCTGAGAAGAATCCGGCCTCTTTGCCAAAGGCAAAACTGGAATAGGCCGGATGCAGTAACTATGAAGCCGAAGGGTGAATAGTTATGTATCAGGCGAAGTAAGGATGTGATATGGGGCAATTCATATCGGGCGTTATTTTATTTGTCATACCGGGGTTTATAGCGGCATTCCTGCGATATGGGAACCGGGAAAAGAAGAGTCGGTGGCAGCTTTTGGTGGATACTCTCTGCTACGCGCTGCTGACTCTTACCGTCGTTTCCGGTATGCTTTATGCGCTCTTTGGCAGCGCCGTCTTTTCCCTGCAATATCATGCGAACCTGTTGCTGTATGTCTTCTGTTTTGTGGGGGCATACGGCTTCTCCTTTGTTCCGGGACTGTTTGGCAGGCACAGGGGGGTTGGCACCGCCTGCGGCGGACGAAGGCTTCTGCTTGCGTTTAGCGGCCTGGGGGTGATTCTGCTCGCGGGGATTTTTTATGATGACTTTGCGAAACGGCATGTTGTGATAAACGAGGTCTGTGCGCATAACGTAAGCCTTGCGCTGGATGGCCGGGGGAAGAGCAGTGACTATATTGAATTATACAATCCGTCTTTTACGGCGGTATCGCTGGACGGATGGTACCTGACGGATCAGGAGGAGCTTTCGGAAAATGCCCGCTTAGAGGGGATTGAGATAGGACCGCGCTCGTATCTTGTGCTGTTTGCGGACGGTTTTGCCGAATCGGTCCGGGACGAGGAGAGCGGGGAAATCTGCTATTATGTGGGATTTCGGCTGAATGAGGCGGGAGAGACGCTGACTCTTGCCGACGGCCGCGGGAACACGGTGGACAGGGTGGAGGTGCCGCCTCTTGCGACGGACATATCCTACGCCAGACAGAAGGACGGGCGGGATACGTGGGGCGTTGTCAAAAACGGCAGTCCCGGGGAGAGCAACGCGAATCTGGCATCCTATGTGGTTCCCACGCTGGAAGCCCCTTCCTTTTCGGCGGCAAGCGGTTTTTACGGACATCCTTTTACGCTGTCTTTGTCGGCAGGGCGGGGGAGCCGCATTTACTATACCACCGACGGCAGCGAACCGACGGTAGAGTCTGCGCTGTACACGGAGCCGTTTGTCATAGAGGACGGCAGCGGCAGGGAAAACCACTATGCCGATATCGAGGGGATTTCACAGGACGGGGACTATCGGCCCAAAGACCGCATCGACAAGGGCACGGTAGTGAAGGCGGTCGCGGCAAACGACGCCGGGGAGGTCAGTGAAACCGCGTCGGCGTCGTATTTTGTGGGATTTGAGGAAAAAGATGGATATGAGAATCTGATGATATTGTCTCTGACGGCAGATCCGGCGGACTTTTTTTCCGAAGACCGTGGTATTTATATGCTGGGCAATGATTATCAGGAATGGCTGGTGAACTACAGAAATTACAAAAAGCAGGAAGAATATTTGGAACAGGGGCGTTCTTGGAATTACGGCAGCGTGGTCTGGCGTTCCTTTATGGCGAACTATACCCATGCCGACAAGACAAAGGAAAGGCCTGTTACGGCGGCGCTGTTTGACGCAGCGGGAAAGCTGCTCGGCGAAGAGAGGATCGGCGTCAGGGTGCGCGGCGGATCGTCCAGAAACTTACGGCAGAAGGGCTTTAATTTTTATGCCAGAGAGGAATATGGAGAGGATGTGCTGGGACTGCGTTCAAAGATGCTTCGCACTTCCGGCTCGATTGATACGAATGTAACCATGCTGCGGGATGTGTTTAACCAGTCTTTGGTGGCTGACCGGGATTTGGAGACACAGCCGGGAGAGCCGTGCGCCGTGTTTTTAAACGGGGAATATTGGGGATTATATAATTTACAGTCGCGCTTCAGTGCGGGATATTTTGAGGAAAAATACGGGCTTTCCGAGGATGAGGTTATTGTGGTGAAGCAGGATAACCGGGTGTCCGTGGGGGAGGAGGAAGACCTTGCTTTATATGAGGAGCTGGTGTCCTACGCCCAGAGAGAAGATTTGTCCAAGGCGGAATGCTATGAAGAGATCGGCCGGATGATGGATATCCAGAGCTTTATCGACCACTATTGTTTTGAAATCTATATCGGAAACACGGACTGGCCCCTGAACAATCTTTGCTGCTGGCGCAGCAGAACCCAGGCCGGAACAGGAGAAGCTGAGGCAGCCGGAGCCGTGACGGGAGAAGATGATGCAGCCGGAGCCAGAACGGGAGAAGATGATGCAACAGGAGTCGGGACAGGAGAAAGCGGGGCAGCCGGGGCCGGGACGGGAAAAGCGGAAACAGCCGGAGCCGGGGAATACCGGGACGGGAGATGGCGCTGGGGCGTGTACGATACCGATGAATCCACGGGCATTTACGACGACGGCATGAGCACCTATGAATCCGATCCCTTTTCCGAAGAGTCACACTGGTTCGGCACGCCGCTGACCACGCCGCTTATGTCCGGACTGATCGAGAATGAAACGTTCCGGCAGCAGTTTGCCCTGACTTTTATGGATATGGCAAATAAAAACTTTGCGTATCGGGATGTTCATGATAAACTATATGAAATGGCGGGCCGCTACGCGGCGCCTATGGAGAAGAGTTATCACCGGTTTAACGGCGGGGTATATACGGCCGATACTTTCTGGGAAAATATCGGAGTGATAGACGAGTTTTATGAGAAGAGGGCAGACTATGTGGTGCCCGACTTTGCGGATGCGCTCGGACTGTCCGGGGAGACCGGGGAAGTGACATTGCAGATTACTACTATGACAGATTCGTCGGAAACAGAAGATACACAGGAGCGGGAGGATACAGGCGCACCGGGCGGCACGATCCTGCTCAATACCATCGCCCCCGACCTGAAAGACGGGGAGTGGCGGGGCGTTTATTTCACCGACTATCCCGTGACGGCGACGGCCGTGCCGGAAAAAGGGTATCGGTTTGTGGGCTGGAAGGGGACTTACGAGTCTGACAGGGAGACGATAGAGGCGGCCGTGACAAAGGAAGGCATCTGTCTGCGAGCCGTGTTCACGCCGGAGGAACCGCAGTGAGCGGGCCCGGAATCGAAGCGCAAGCGAAACAGAATCGAAGCGGGATCGAAGGAAGAAACACAGTGCGGTATGTCATGACGACGTAGCGCATTGACAGGGAGGTATCTATGGTTTGTGTCATTATTTTATTACTGCTTGTACCGGGAATGGTAACTTGGAAGGTTGCGGGGGAGAAGGAGCTTGCGGACTGGAAGGATGTGTGCAGGGCGGCTGTGAGCTGGCTGGTGCATGACCTGCTGATCGCCTGTCTGGTGTATGCGGCATTCTATGTCCTGAAGGGAGCGACTACCGTCAGCTTTTCCACGGATTATCTGGGGGAAGAGGTTTACTATTCCATTTACGATATCAGTTTTGTGTTCCGCTATTCCGCGCTGGCGCTTCTTGCGGCGGCGGGACTCGGTGTTTTGGAGCGGCTTGCAGGTAAAGTGTTTCGCGAAAAAGGGAAAGCGGAGGCGTGATGAAGAGAGGTAAGGCGGGACGACAGACAAAAAGAGCGGCCTGCGCAGCTTCGATTTTGTATGTGGCAGCGCTCCTTACAGCCTGCGCGGGAGAGAACATGGCAGCGCGGCGGCCCGGTATAGACGAAGGGGCCGTGCAGGAAGAAGAGTGGCTGGCGGCGCGGACGAAAGAAGAGCGCAGAACCAAGCATGATCTGCGGACGGAGCCGGAGGAGCCGGAAAAAACGAAGCGGATTGATCTGGATTCCTGTGAAGGCGGGAAGGTGATGGTTGCTGACGGCGGGGATATTTGGCTTTCCGGTAGTCTGGAGGGACAGGTCGTGATCGACGCAGAGGAGGACGAGCTGGTGCACCTGTATTTGGCGGGGGTAGAGATTACCTCGTTAAACGGACCGGCGCTTTATATAGAAGAGGCGGCCAAAATAGTTGTGACACTTGTGTCGGAAACGGAGAATGTGCTGGCGGATGCTCCTGATTATACGGACTATGAGGATGCCCCGGCCTGTCTTTATAGTGTCTGTGACCTTACTGTCAACGGAGACGGTGCACTGCGGGTATCTGGCTATTACGAGGACGGCATCCGCGGGAAAGACAGCGTTAAACTTTTGGACGGCACCATTTCGGTACAGGCCAAGGGCGACGGCATCCGGGGTAACGACGGCATTTATATGCAGAATGCGCATGTGAGCATAGAGAGTGAGAAAAACGGTCTGCGCACGGTGAATCAGGGCGCAGGGGACCGGGGCGTCATAGAAGTAAACGGAGGCGCGCTCTCGGTGGTGGCGGGAACAAACGGCCTATGTGCCGCTTCCGACTTGTATTTGTATCAGGGAAAGGGCAGCATCAAAGCAGTGGAGGAAAGGGTGCGGACGGAAGGAACCGCCTATATCGCGGAGAGCTTTATGCAGTAGCGCAAGGAGCGCGTGTTTCGTGGAAATGACGGGTGCGGGGTGCAAAAGCGGTGACGGAGTATAGACACGAGTATAAATACAGAATAGACGCCGGGCAGAGGGCGGTGCTTCAACTCCGGGCGCAGGGCGTTCTGGAGCGGGATGCTCACGCGGGGGCGGACGGGGCATATCTGATCCGCAGTCTCTATTTTGACAGCCCGGACGACGCCTGCTTTTATGAAAATGAGAACGGGGACGATCCCCGGGAGAAATACCGCATACGGTTTTATAACTGCGATACATCCTGGATCAGTCTGGAATGCAAGGCGAAGTCCAGAGGTATGACGAAAAAGACGGCGTGTCCGGTTACGCCCGACCAGTGCAGACAGTTTATGGCGGGCGTCGTACCGGAGCCTGTGAGAGCCGTTTCTCCTGCGCAGGCTGCCATGTTCACGCAGATGCGGCTAAAAAGCCTGCGTCCTGTGGTGATTGTGCAGTACACCCGTATGCCCTTTGTGTGCGAGGCGGGGAATGTGCGGGTGACATTTGACGACGGTATTGCTTCTTCCAATGATATTGGAGGGTTCTTGCAGACAGAAATACCGCTTCGCAGCGTCCTCGGCACGGGGGAAAGCATTCTGGAGGTAAAGTGGGACGAACTTCTGCCCTCTTACATCAGCGGGCAGATGGCGCTCGATTCTTTACAGTGGACGAGCTTTTCCAAATATTATCTATGCCGGAAATATAATTGCTACGGGGGAGTGAGAGTATGAGCTTGATTGATATTTTCAAACAATCGTTTCTGGAAGGTTATGCATCCGTTCGGATCGATTTGGCCCAGATCGTGATATGTATGGTGATTACGGTGCTGATTGCCGCCTATATTTTTTTGATCTACAGGTCGATCAATAAAAATGCTTTTTACAACCGTAATTTTAATCTCTCCCTGATCGCGCTTTCCGTGATCACGGCGGCGGTGATTCTGACGATCCAGTCAAACATTGTGATTTCCCTTGGCATGGTCGGTGCGCTTTCCATTGTGCGGTTTCGCACTGCCGTCAAAGATCCCATGGATCTGGTGTTTCTGTTCTGGTCAATCAGCGTCGGCATCATATGCGGTGCGGGCTTCGCGGTGGTGGCGGTAGTTGCATCAATCGTCATAACTGTGATAATATTATTATTTGACAGGGTGCCGTCCGGCGTGCCTGCGGTGATCCTTTTGGTGAACACTTCCGATTATAAGGCGGAAGGGCGGATTATGGAGATTGTGGAAAGGCACTGCAGCATGTTTCAGGTAAAAGCGCGCAATCTGACGAAAGATAAGCTGAACATGGCAGTGGAAGTTAAAACGGGAACAGGAGGCAGACTGGTGGAGGAGCTGATGGATCTTCCGGGCGTCACCTCCGCGTCTCTGGTGGATCACGATGGGGAAGTGACTTTCTGACAACAAAAACTTTTTTAAGAACAGGAGAAGACGCGATGAAAGGAATTATTTTAGCAGGCGGTTCGGGTACCAGACTCTATCCGTTGACCAAGGCGGTGTCCAAACAGATTATGCCGGTGTATGACAAACCGATGATTTATTATCCGCTGTCTATTTTGATGCTGGCGGGAATCAGGGAGATTCTCATTATTTCCACACCCAGAGACCTTCCGGTTTTTCAGGAGCTTTTCGGCACGGGGGAGCAGCTTGGGCTGCACATGGAGTATGCGGTGCAGGAGTCTCCGAGAGGACTGGCAGACGCTTTTATCATCGGCGCTGATTTTATCGGTACGGACAGCGTGGCGCTGATACTTGGCGATAATATTTTCTACGGACAGAGCTTTTCCAAAGTCCTTAAGGAGGTGGCGGCCAGAGAGAGCGGCGCGACCATCTTTGGCTACTATGTGAGAGACCCGAGAGAGTACGGTGTGGTGGAGTTTGACGAGAACGGCATGGCTTTGTCCATCGAGGAGAAGCCGGAGCATCCAAAGAGCAACTATGCGGTGCCCGGGCTCTACTTTTATGACAATGACGTGGTGGAGATCGCGAAGAACGTGAAACCCTCCGCCAGAGGTGAGATAGAGATTACAAGTGTGAACAATGAATATCTGCGCAGGGGAACGCTTCGGGTGGAGACGCTTGGGCGCGGTTTCGCATGGCTGGATACGGGCAGCCACGATATGCTGCTCGACGCGGCGGACTTTGTGGCGGCGTTCCAGAAACGGCAGGGGCTTTATATTTCCTGCATCGAGGAAATCGCGTACAGGAGAGGATTTATTAATAAGGAGCAGCTTCTTAAGCTGGCGGAGCCGCTTATGAAAACTGCTTACGGACAGTATATAGTAGAGGTTGCAAATGGACTCTAAGCGGATGAGGCGGGCGATGGCCGTTATGATCGTCGTATTTTTGGCGGTGTTTGCGGTGATCGCCGTTGTGAATTTAGATGCGGTGAAACGCAAGCTCGGCTTTGCCGTAGAAGAGCCTGCGGCAGAGGAGGAGCTTTCACCGGAGGAGACGGCGGTGCCGGAAGAGGGACAGATAGGAGGCGATCTGTCTGCTTTTCTGAGGGATGAAACCTTTTTTGACCCGGAAGTAAAGTTTAAGAGCATCGAGTCTTACTCCGGCAGGAATGTGTCGCTGATGATGAGTTCCGTGGCCAAAGATCTGCGGATTATGGTGGTGGACAGCGTCGGCCGTCTGGTGACGGGGGCGGATTTTACCGTCACGATTCAGGATGTGGGCGAGTACACGGACAATGACAAGGATGGCGTAATCTACGTGGACGGTCTGCGCTCCGGGGAGTACAGCGTGTTCCTCAATGAGAAGGACGGATTCCGCGTGCCAAACACCATCACGACGATACAGGTGCGGCAGGATATCGAGTACCGGGTGCTCGACAACATTGAGTATCTGATGCTGACTGAGGACGACATCGACCCCGAGAAGGAGGATAAGGCGGTCAATGGAGCCGAGGAGGAAGCGGATGGCACGGAGCATATGGAGCTTCAGTTTGACAAAGGCAGCGCGAAGCTCGGCATCGACGTGTCCAAGTGGAATCAGGAGATCGACTGGGAGGCAGTGAAGGATGCGGGCATTGAATTTGCCATTATCCGATGCGGATACCGTGGTGCGTCCACGGGTGCGCTGGTCATCGATCCCAGATACAAAGAGAATATAGAGGGCGCGATCTCGGCGGGCATTCCCGTGGGTGTTTATTTCTTTACGCAGGCGTTGGATGAAATAGAGGCTGTGGAGGAGGCGTCCATGGTAATCCGTCTGATTGAAAATTATGATGTGGATTATCCGGTATTCCTCGACAGCGAGAGCGCCGGAGGCAAGGGGCGCGCCGACGGTTTGGACAGCGACGAGCGGACAAGAGCGCACAGGGCTTTCCTGCAGACCATAGAAGCGGCGGGTTATGAGACGGGCGTATATGCTTCGCGCAACTGGCTGAGTGACAGGATAGATATGGCACGGCTGTCGGACTACAGGATTTGGCTTGCAGAATATGCGGACGCACCTACATACGATGCGTACTACTATCATATGTGGCAGTACACCTCCAAGGGAACGGTGGACGGTATTTCCACAAATGTAGATCTGAACCTGTGCTATATGAATATAGACACTTCGATCAATCACGCCAAAGGCGCGGGAGGATATTCCGGCGTAGTAAACGGGGATACGGGAAATGTACCAGTAGCAGAGTGAAAAGAACTTCTAAAGACGTCCCGCCATCAGACGGTACGCCAAGAAGTTCTAGGAGTTGCTTTGCAACTCCGTTTCACTCGGGAGAATGCCAAAAGCGGGCATTCTCCGTATTGGAGAAGATGGGCGCGGGCTGAACGGCAAATGGTAAATGGCAAGGAGGAGACTAGGATGGGAAAAATAACGGTGGAGACATGCGAGATTGAAGGATTAAAGGTGATCACCCCGGCGGTGTTTGGGGATAGCAGGGGTTATTTTATGGAGACCTATCACTATGAGGATTACAAGGCGGCGGGGATTGATCAGGTTTTCGTACAGGATAACCAGTCTTCGTCCGTGAAGGGTGTGCTCAGGGGATTGCATTTCCAGATCAATTATCCGCAGGATAAGCTGGTGCGCGTGATTTCCGGGGAAGTTTTTGATGTGGCGGTGGATCTGCGGCCTGGCTCAGCGACTTACGGCAAGTGGTACGGCGTAACGCTCTCGGCGGAAAATAAAAAGCAGTTTTTCATTCCGAAGAATTTTGCCCATGGCTTTGTAGTGCTGTCGGATTTCGCGGAGTTCGCCTATAAGTGTACGGACTTTTACCACCCCAACGACGAGGGCGGCATTCTCTGGAATGATCCTGAAATCGGGATCGACTGGCCGATTCCGGAGGGCATGGAGCTTATCATGTCCGACAAAGATAAAAATTGGGAGGGGCTTTCCAAATGTAAAAAGTGAGGATGCCCAAAAGAGGCATGCTCCATGGAATTGAAGAAGGCAAAAGATATGAGCGAAAACAGGCAGACAGAGAAAAATTTCAAAAAGAAGAAAGTGTTTCCGAAGTCCGCGGCGATAGCGATATTCTGGGGGCTTGGTCTGCTTTTGGCCTCTGTGCTGATTCTGCACCACAATCCGCTGGCGGATCAGGTGACGGAACAGATGAAGAAAGTCAGCGGTTGCGTACTGTTAACCTTTACCTGCATCATGTTTACGATATACTATGACCGGATTGTGACCATTCCGGTGGAACTTTTTCAGAGCAGGGGGTTGATCTGGAAACTGGCAAAAAATGACTTTAAGAAGCGTTACGCGGGTTCCTATCTGGGAATGGTGTGGGCGCTGGCGCAGCCCGTGGTGACGGTGCTGATGTACTGGATTGTGTTTGACAAAGTGTTTCAGGCGAGGGTGGAGTTCGTGGCGGCAGACGGCGAAACGCCGCCCTATGTGCTGTATCTGATGGCCGGGCTGGTACCATGGTTCTATTTCTCGGAGGCGATTTCGCAAGGGACGATGGCACTTGTGGAGTACACCTATCTGGTCAAGAAGGTCGTGTTTAACATCAGCATTCTGCCGATTATCAAGGTGATAGCGGCCACCTTTATCCATGTGTTTTTCGTGTGCATTCTGCTGGTGGTGGCAGTGTGCTATGGCTATATGCCTACCATTTACACCATACAGCTTCTCTATTACAGCCTGTGTCTGATTTTCTTCGTGTTGGCGCTGAGCTATCTGACCAGCGCGCTGGTAGTTTTTATTAGGGATTTGCAGCAGGTGATCAGCATTGCGCTCCAGATCGGTATGTGGGCCACCCCCATCATGTGGAATATCAAGATGCTTCCAAGCGATAACATGAAGACGCTTTTTAAGCTGAATCCGCTTGTATATATCGTAAACGGCTACCGGAGTGCGATTTTTGAGGAAGAATGGTTTTGGGAGCACTTTTACTCGTCCACTTACTTTTGGATCTTCACGATCAGTATGTTTTGTATCGGAACGCTGGTCTTCAGAAGACTGAGAAGTCATTTTGCGGATGTGCTATAAGCCGATCGAGCAAGCTCGATCACGAGGACTGCTACGCAGCCTCGGCGTAACTGTGGAATGAAACAGGGCGACAGCCTGCGAGCGAGAAGGAGCAAAGCGGATTCGAGCTGGGGCAATGCGCATAAGAAAAGGTGGAATAAGCGCGGATAAGAGCTGCGATAATGCGCATAAAAACATGAGGAAATAAGTAATGGAAAATGATATCGCGATTAAGGTCACGGATTTGGAAAAAGTGTATAAGCTCTATGACAGGCCCTCGGACAGACTCAGGGAGGCGCTGCATATCGGGCGGGGAAAGCACCATACGGAGCACCGTGCCTTAAAAGGGGTCAATATGACCATAAGGCAGGGGGAGTGCGTGGGGATTATCGGCACCAACGGTTCCGGAAAATCCACGATCCTGAAAATAATAACAGGCGTTCTTTCTCCTACGGCGGGAGATGTGGAGGTCAACGGACGCATTTCCGCCCTGCTGGAGCTGGGCGCCGGATTTAATATGGAATATAACGGCATAGAAAATATATATTTGAACGGTACGATGATAGGGTTTACCCAAAAGGAGATTGACCGGAAGCTGGATGAGATTCTGGCCTTTGCGGATATAGGGGACTATGTGTATCAGTCGGCAAAAACCTATTCCAGCGGCATGTTCGTGCGGCTGGCTTTTGCGGTCGCTATCAATATCGATCCGGAGATCCTCATTGTAGACGAGGCGCTTTCGGTGGGCGATGTCTTTTTTCAGGCAAAATGTTACCACAAGTTTGAAGAGTTTAAGGCGATGGGCAAGACGATTGTGTTCGTAAGCCATGATCTGAGCAGTATCAGCAAGTACTGCGACCGTGTGGTGCTGCTGAATCAGGGCGTAAAGCTGGGAGAGGGCGCGCCAAAGAAAATGATCGACACGTATAAGCAGGTTTTGGTGGGGCAGTATACGCCGCCCGAATCGGAAGGCGAGCGTCTGCTTGACGATGAGCAGCTTCGTGCGATGGCGGCGAAAGGCGTTGACGGCAGCAAGATGGAAGGACAACAGCAGGGAGAAACGGGCGAAAACAAGGGCACAGGCTGTGCCGAAAATCCCGATCTTCTGGAGTACGGTTCTAAAAAGGCACAGATTACGGAATACTATATAACGGACGAAAAAGGGACGAGAACTTCCACCATTCTAAAGGGAAGCGCGTTCACCATTCATATGCGTGTAGCGATGACGGAGCGGGTTGCCGCGCCGATTTTCGCGTTTACCATCAAAACGGTGCGCGGAACGGAGATTACGGGCACCAATACGATGTTTGAGAAGGCGTTTCTGGAGTCCGTGGAGGCCGGGGAGACGAAGGAGATTACCTTTACACAGGATATGAATCTGCAGGGAGGAGAGTACCTGCTCTCTCTGGGGGTCACCGGATACGAGGAGGATGATTTCACGGTGTATCACAGGCTCTACGATGTGATGAGTGTGACGGTAATCTCCGATAAAGACACGGTGGGGTTCTACGACATGAATTCGAAGGTCACTGTTAAATAGCAGGCGAGATTTTACAAAATAATTTAAAATAAATATGTTATTTTATCGGAATACCGAGCTTGCCGCGAGAAATGGAAGCGGGAGAAGCAGGAAAGCGAAGCGGCTGTGAATTGAAAGATATAAACAGGCTTTAAGGAAAGAAATGGCTGTATGTGGAATGCAGGCCGATGAGCTGATTAGAAAATTAGTGTTATTTTATAGATAAAATAAAATATCGTGCGATATAAAATCAGATTCCAAGCGGGTTTTGGAAAAATATGTAAAACAAAAGGGAAAAAGATTCTACAGCCTCGGATGGGAAGGAACAGGACATGCCGGAAGATAAAATGGAGCAAATTGGAAAAATAAAGTTAGATTTAACAAAATACCCCGGAGAAGACCTGTATTGTGACGGTGAGATTGAGGATGAGCTTCTTGCGATAACGAGAGAATACGCAGAGGTGGAGTATCGGAAGATCATCGAGGAGAGGAAGAGCTGGGAAATCCTGTACCACCTCTCCCCGCTTCGGGAAAATATAGTGGAGTGGCTGCCCATCAACCGGGCGATGAAGGTGCTGGAGGTCGGTTCGGGGTGCGGCGCGATCACGGGAGCCCTGTCGAGGCGGGCCGGGGAAGTGACCTGTGTGGAGCTTTCGAAAAAGCGCAGCATGATAAACGCCTACCGTCATATGGAGGCGGACAATGTGACGATCCATGTGGGGAACTTTCAGGATGTGGAGCCGGATCTGCCGGACGACTACGACTTCATCTGTCTGATCGGGGTCTTTGAGTATGCCCAGGCGTATATCGATTCCAATACGCCGTACGACGATTTTCTGCGCATTATAAAGAAACACTTAAAGCCCGGGGGACATATCGCCATTGCCATAGAAAACAAGTTCGGATTAAAATATTGGGCAGGGTGCAGAGAAGACCATCTGGGCACCTATTTCGGGGGGATTGAGGATTATCCGGAGGGCGGTGTGGTGCGCACCTTTACGAGGGACGGGCTGGTGACAATCGCGAAACGCTGCGGCTTTTCGGAGACACAGATGTATTACCCCTATCCGGATTATAAGTTTATGACGACGCTCTATTCCGACAGGAGACTGCCGAAACGTGGAGAATTATCGAATAACATGCGTAATTTTGACAGAGACCGCATACAGCTCTTCGATGAAAAGAGGGTGTTCGATACGGTTTTGAAGGAAGGCCAGTTTCCTCTCTTTTCCAATTCCTATATGCTCCTCTTAGGGCCGTCCCTGTCAGAGGAATATGTGAAGTATTCCAATGACAGAAAGGAAGAATTTCAGATCAAAACCTTACAGAGAGGCACGGGATTCGGCAGAATAATAGAGAAGCACCCGTTATCGAAAAGCGCGTGGAAGCATATAGAAGCCACGGCTTTGGCCTGCGAAAAGCTGGCCGAGCGGTATGAGGGAAGCCATCTGGAGGTCAATGCATGTAAGCTGGAAAGAGAGGCGAACGGATCACCTTATATCAAGATTAAATTTTTAGAAGGCAGAACGCTGGAAGAAATTCTTGACGAGTGTCTGGAGAAAAATGATCTGGAAGGCTTTCACCGTCTCTTCGACGAGTATCTGAAAAGGATCTCCTGGGGGGAGGAGAAGGAGATCGCGGATTACGATTTGATTTTTGCCAATCTGCTGATTCCTCAAGGAAGTAACATCTGTGATGGAAAAGAGAGTGGAAGCCACAAAAGCAATATCGACCGTTATTTGAATCAAGAAAAATGGGGACTGATCGACTGCGAATGGACTTTCGACAAGACTGTTGAGACGAGGGAGATTGCATTCCGTGCGCTGTACTGTTATCTGCTCGAGGATGACAAAAGAAATGAATTAAATCCTGATTTAATAATGGAAAAGCTAAAAATCGAACCTGCCGAGGCGCAGCAGTATCGCAGGCAGGAGATGAAGTTTCAAAAGTATGTGACGGGGAAACGTCTTTCCATGGCGGAGATCCGGGAGGCGATCGGTCAGCCGGTTTACACGCTTACAGATTTCTGTGAGGGGTTACGAAATAAGTCTGCGGACAATCGTATACAGATTTATGAAGACACGGGGAAGGGCTTTCGAGAGGAGCAGTCCTTTTTCCCGGAGGAGGACGGCGAACAGGTATTTCGCACCGGGGAAGGAACGGTGGAGCTCTCCGTGCGCATCGCAAGGGGGAGAAGCGCGGTAAGAATCGATCCGGGCAGTCATGCCTGTCTGATTTATATCAGAAGAATCGCGTGGAACGGCGTTGAAATTCCGCTGAAAGGGAAACAGCTTCAGATGAACGGGTTTAAAATCGGAGAAGATACGTATGCATTTCCCACGGATGATCCGAACATTACCCTCTCTCTCTGGGGACTGCACTCTGAGGAGGAGAATCGACTGGAGGCGGTTATGGAAGTGACCGCGATGCCGCCGGAAACCATGAAACATTTGCAGAAAAGAGGGTTGTTTAGCTGATGAGCATTCAGAAAAAACGTTTTGACTGGGCAGCCTACTACCTGGCGGCCTACGAGGAAGAACGAAAAAGGAATACCCAGATGGCCGGGCGCATTGCGGATGCGGAAAGACGGCAGGCGGATCTGCGGGATAATCTGAACCGTATCTGCGCCAATCCGCTATACAGGATGGCGGCGAAAGTGTCGGCGCCTCTGCGCAGCGCGGTACGCCGTATGAGAGGCACGGCGGCCTCGGAGGAGAGCTTGTCAAAAATTCAGGTTTCGGAGGAGAGAAGACAGGCGTATGAGGAGACTCTCTGGCGGCAGTCCAATCCCTATCTGCAGTGGATTGCGGCCTGTGAAAATAAAAATACAAATGTTATTAATTCCCCGGAACCGATTGCGGTGCGGGGGTTTCGGGAGATTGGGGTGCCGGAGTCGGACATTCGTATTCTGACTTATGGAGACGGCCTGCTTGCGCCCCATGTGTTTTCCGAAGTACGCAGTTTTTTTGCGAAGAACAGCGCATGTCTTCTGGCCTACGCGGATGAGGATTTTTATTGGGAGGATCTGACTTGGCGGATGGAGCCGTGGCTGAAACCGGCTTACTCCCCGGACACCCTTCTTGCGTTCCAGTATTGGGGGCATTTTGTGGCGGTTCGTGTGGGTGTGCTCGACAGCATGAGTTACCGGGCCGTGAGCATGAAAGACCCTGATCTTGGATTTTATGAGCTGTGTCTGCGGCTGGAGGAGGAGATCGAGGAACTTTCGCAGGGGTACTTCAAAAGAAGGCGGGAGGCCATCGGCCATCTGGATGCCATACTTTATCACAGGAGCTACCGGATGCCGGAGAAAGACGCGGCGGGCATGGAAACCCTTTCGCCAAGGGAACAGTTTTCTCTGGTTCAGAAGAGTCTGAAAAAGGAGCTTGCGGAGGGGCGTTTTCTGGCGGGCGCTTCCAGCGCCTATGTGACGCTCAAGGAAGATATGCTGATGCGCAGAGGCGGCCGCGGTACGCTGCGGCAGGGGGCAGACCCGGATATTTACCATCTGCTCTACGACACTTCCGTTTCCGGCACGGAGCGGTGTACCCGGTCGGGAAGTGAAAATACGGCGATTGCGCCGCATCGCGTGGTGTCCGTGATCATTCCCTCCAAAGACCATCCAGAAGTGCTGGAGAAATGTCTCCGATCCTTCAAGGAAAAGACGCGGTACCGCTTTTATGAGTGGATTGTGGTGGATAACGGGAGCAGCGAGGAAAACCGGGAAAAAATGGAGGCGCTGCAGAAAATCTATGGCTTTACCTATATTTATGAGCCGATGCCTTTTGATTTTTCCAAAATGTGCAATCTGGGTGAGAAGAGAGCGAAGGGCGACTTGATTCTTCTCATGAACGATGATATTGAAATTATTGAGGGGAGCTGGCTGGAACGCATGGCGGGACAGGCGCTTCTGCCTCATGTGGGAGCCGTCGGCGCGAAGCTGTGGTATGCGGGTTCGGAAAAGATCCAGCACGCGGGCGTTACCAATCTGAAAATCGGGCCTTCCCATAAACTGATTACGTTTCCCGACGAGGAGGACTACTATTTCGGGAGAAACAGAGTCACTTATAATGTGGCGGCGGTGACGGCGGCCTGCCTGATGGTGTCGCGGAAAAAGTATGAGAAAGTGGGCGGTCTGGACGAGAGTCTGCCGGTGGCCTACAACGATGTGGATTTCTGCTTTAAGCTGTTGGAGGCGGGCTATGTCAATGTACAGAGAAACGACGCGATTCTCTGGCAC
This sequence comes from uncultured Lachnospiraceae bacterium, assembly GCA_949076555.1. Classification (GTDB taxonomy): domain Bacteria; phylum Bacillota; class Clostridia; order Lachnospirales; family Lachnospiraceae; genus UBA3282. The sequence goes on from CARUOB010000004.1 coordinate 20,376, forward strand.
CACGAATCCTTAAGCCGCGGTCTCGATGAGCAGAACGAGGGAAAGTGGGAAAGACTGCTCGCGGAGAAGGAGACGCTTTACAAGAAGCATCCGAAACTTCGCGGAAAGGACCCGTTTTACCACGTTGATTTGATTGACAACGCGTCAAATTACATGTGTAATTATAAGTTTCCCTACGAAGATCACCTCTGCGTGCAGGAGGCCTCCTTTGTGCCGAAATCGTCCCTGCGCAGGCTGCTGAAAAAGGCAGGGCCGGGCATCCTGCGGCTCACCGTGGATCTGGCCGGGCCGCAGCATAAGATTTTGGCGGACGAGCCGGATATTGTGTGGATTATGGGATGGAGCTATATCTCCGGTGTCGACAACGCGGCTTTCGAACGCAAAGTGATTTTACAGAGAGCGGACGGCGCGGGGTATCTGGCGGTTCCGGCAGACTGGCACAGGACGGATGTGGAGGCAATTTTGCCGGAGGAAAAACATATCGGACTGGCCGGGTTTGTGCTGCGCCTGCGGCGGGAGGAGCTGGTACCGGGAGAGTACCGGGTCGGTATGCTGGCGGAGGCGGAAGCGGCAGACGGGACAGAAGAGGGGATTTGCTTTGCGGCATGGTCTGAGCGCACGCTCAGGGTGTGAGACGATTGTGAAACGCGGCGGCCGTTTTTGGGTGTGGACAAGAGGCGTTTTGTGATAGGGAAAGGAGTTCTATGGAACGGAAGGAAATGACGGAGTCAGAAGCGCTCCGCTTTTATAAGGAAGCCTACGGCAGAGAGAAACGCCGGGGCCGTGCGCTCACGCAGAAACTCTCGGAGGCGGAACAGAGTATGGCGCAGGAGGAGAGGAAACTGGCAAAGCTCAAGGGAAGTCTTCTCTGGCGCGCATCTAAGCCGCTTCGTATGCTGTTTCATAAGCTGGCCCGGGTGAAGGAGCGCCTTGGATATTACGGGAGCATCAAGGGGATTGCCCGCAAACTGAATGCAAAAATGATCGAGCGGCAGGCGAGGGCACAGCACGGATCGGCCGGCTTTCCGGAACTCCCGGAGGCGGCGAGACAGCGCCTTCATAAATTTGACAGAGAGGTCAAGTTCAGCATTCTTATGCCGCTCTATAATACGCCGGAGAAGTTTTTGCGGCAGGCCATCGAGTCCGTCATGGATCAGACATACGAGGGCTGGGAGCTGTGTCTGGCGGACGGGTCGGACGAGGAACACGCCTATGTGGAGCAGGTCTGCCGGGAATATATGGAGAAAGATAAACAGTATCTTCGCCCCAGCAGCAACCTATACTGCCGCATATTGTATAAGAAACTTCCTAAAAACGAGGGTATCTCCGGCAATACCAACGCCTGTCTGTCCATGTCCACAGGAAATTATATCGCGCTTTTCGACCATGACGACGTGCTGCATCCGAGCGTTCTTTATGAGTACATGAAGGTGATCTGCGAGAAAGGGGCGGACTATATTTACTGCGACGAGGCGACCTTCAAGGGCAGCGGTACCATAGACGACATGATCACCCTGCATTTTAAACCGGACTATGCGCCGGACAATCTGCGGGCAAACAATTACATCTGCCATTTCAGCGCTTTCGCGAGAAGGCTTTTAGACGGCACGGAGCTGTTCCGCTCCGAGTTTGACGGCAGCCAGGATCATGATATGATTCTGCGGCTCACCGCCCGTGCCAAGTGTGTGGTGCATGTGCCGAAACTGATGTATTACTGGCGGTCCCATGCGGGCAGCGTGGCTTCCGATATCAGCGCGAAGAGCTACGCCATCGATGCGGCAAAGGGAGCGGTGGCGGCCCATCTGAAATCACAGGGCTTTAAAAACTTTGAGATCACCTCTACGAAGGCGTTTGAGACGATCTTCCAGATCAAGTATGAGATTCTCGGCAATCCGAAGGTGTCCGTCGTGATTCCAAACAAGGATCATCTTGAAGATTTGACGCGCTGTATTACCTCGATATTGGAGCGCAGCACCTACGACAACTATGAGATTATTGTGGTGGAGAACAACAGCGTCTCGGAGGAAATCTTTTCTTATTATAAACAAATACAGGAGAATCCTGCGATCCGGGTGGTCACCTACGAAGGGGAATTTAACTATTCCAAAATCAATAATCTGGGTGTTTCCCGGGCGGAGGGCGAATATGTGCTCCTTCTAAATAACGACACAAGTGTCATAACTCCGGACTGGATTGAGGAACTGTTGATGTATGCCCAGAGAAAAGATGTGGGCGCGGTGGGCGCAAAGCTCTACTATGAGGACAGGACGATCCAGCATGCGGGCGTGGTTCTGGGGCTTGGCGCGCACAGGACGGCGGGGCACAGTCATTACCGTGTGGATCACCGGAATCTCGGTTATATGGGGCGTCTGTGTTACGCGCAGAATGTGATGGCGGTGACGGGAGCCTGTCTGATGATGCGGAAAGCGCTCTATGAGGAGCTGGGCGGGCTGGACGAGACGTTTGCCGTGGCATTGAATGATGTGGATCTGTGCATCCGTGCGTGGAAGGCCGGGCGGGTAAATGTCTTTACCCCCTTTGCGGAGCTGTATCACTATGAGTCGGCGTCCCGCGGGACAGACTTAAGCGGGGGAAATGCCGAACGTTACGAGAAAGAGGCGGCGCTGTTCCGGGCGCGGTGGAGAGAACTGCTGGAGAAGGGAGATCCCTACTACAATCCGAATTTCTCTCTGGATCGCAGCGACTTTGCGCTGAAAATTTCCGAAGACAAAGCAGATAAGGCGTAAGCGTGAAATACCTTGACCGAAGCATCCGCTTTTACTATAATCTTTGTAAGGGCGGCTAATCCGAAAGGGGTATATAGATATGGAAGTTACTGATATGACTGAAAAAGAGATGCAGAGTGTAAAATGTCTACGCTTTATGAGTTGAGACTGTTGTTTACGCAAGGGGATAACAAAGAGTATACAACAGATGAGATTGTGGAACTTTTGGATAAGATTGCGGTGGCTAAAGACCAGAAGTAAACAGGATTTGTCGCATAAAATAGCACTTGTTATAATATTATATTATATATGAAGGAGGGTTTCAAAATGGGCTACAAAGAGCAGTTTGAGTTTTGGCTGGAGGATTCCTACTTTGACGAGGCGACCAAGCAGGAGCTTCTGGCGATCAGGAATGACGAGAAGGAAATTGAGGACCGCTTTTACAAGGAGCTTGCCTTCGGCACAGGCGGCCTTCGCGGCGTGATCGGCGCAGGTACGAACCGCATGAACATTTACACGGTGCGCAAAGC
>CARUOB010000004.1:23641-53455 GCA_949076555.1 uncultured Lachnospiraceae bacterium
GCATCAAAGCGTATGTGTTTGACGCGCTTCGTCCTACGCCCGAGTTATCCTTCGCGCTCAGAGAGCTTGGGTGCATTTCCGGTATCGTGATCACGGCCAGCCACAATCCGCCGGAGTATAACGGTTACAAGTGCTATTGGGAGGACGGCGCACAGGTGACGGCGCCCAAGGACAAGGAGATTATCACAGAGGTTAACAATGTGACCGATTATCATACCGTGAAGACCATGGATAAGGAGGAGGCGAAGAAGGCCGGTCTCTATGTAGTCATCGGAAAAGAGATTGACGACAAGTACATGGAGGAGCTGAAAAAGCAGATCATCCATCCCGAAGTGATCGCGGAGATGGCGGAGGATATGAAGATCGTGTACTCTCCCTTTAACGGCACGGGCAATGTGCCTGTAAGACGGATTCTCTCTGAGCTTGGCTTTAAGAACGTATACGTTGTGCCCGAGCAGGAGATGCCAGACCCCGATTTCACCACGCTGGACTACCCCAACCCGGAAGATCCCAAGGCATTCACCCTCGCGCTGAAACTGGCGAAGGAGAAAAACGCCGATATCGTGCTGGCAACTGATCCCGATGCCGACAGACTCGGCATCTATGCGCTGGATACCAAGTCCGGTGAGTATGTGCCCTTCACAGGCAACATGTCCGGTATGCTCGTAGCGGAATACATCCTGCGTGAGCGGACAGCCACAGGAAAAATGCCCGAGAATCCCGCTCTGGTGACCACGATTGTGACCACGAATATGGCGCGCGCGATCTCGGATGACTATAAAGTAAGATTTATCGAGGTGCTGACAGGCTTTAAGTTTATCGGTGAGCAGATCAAACTCTTTGAGCAGACCGGCTCCAACAACTATGTGTTTGGTCTGGAGGAGAGTTACGGCTGCCTTGCGGGCACCCATGCGAGGGATAAGGACGCCATCGTGGCGGTGATGTGTCTGTGTGAGATGGCGGCATGGTGCAAGAAGAACGGCAGAACCGTCTGGGATCAGATGATCAACCTCTATGAGAAGTACGGTTACTATAAAGAGAGCCAGTATTCTATCACCAAGAAAGGCATTGAAGGCGCGAAGGAGATCGAAGATCTGATGAACAAGCTGCGCCAGAATCCGCCCAAGAGCTTCGGTGAGCTTACGGTGAAGGAGTTCAGGGACTACGATACAGGAAAGACGCTGAATCCGGAGACAGGTGAGACAGGCGAAACGGGGCTTCCGCAGTCAAACGTGCTGTACTTTGACCTGACCAACGATTCATGGTGCTGTGCAAGACCTTCCGGCACGGAACCGAAGATCAAGTTCTACATGGGCGTGAAGGGCACGAGTCTGGAAGACGCGCAGGAGAAACTGGATCGTCTGACGGAGGAAGTGAAAAAGAATATTTAAATAACCATACAGATAGCATAATCAACAGATTATGCTATCTGTCTGTTAGGGAGCGTTATAATGGGAAATCGGATACTGAGAATCGACAATGTGAGAAAAACCGTAAATTATCTGAAAAAGAACGGATTGGCGGGTACTTTCTATGCGGCGGCGGAGCGTGTGCAGGAGGAAAAAAAGGCGGATTACCGCTATTTGCTTCCGGATAAACAGACCCTTGAAGAGCAGAGGCAGGGGACGGCGGATTATCCGTATTTGTTCAGTATTGTCACTCCGGCTTATGAGACGAAGGAGACGCACCTGCGGGAAATGATCGCCTCTGTGCAGGCACAGAGCTATACCCGCTGGGAACTGGTGATCGTGGATGCCAGCGCGGGAAGCGCCGTGGAGCGCACGGTGCGGCAGGTGATTCACGAGACCGGGGATCTGCGGATACGCTACAGCCGCCTTTCGGAGAACAAAGGCATTGCAGAGAATACCAATGCGGGGATTGATCTGGCGGGGGGAGATTACATTGCCCTTCTCGACCATGATGATTTCATAACACCTGATGCGTTATATGAGATGGCCTGCTGTGTGCACAGGGGCAGGCAGCAGGGGCGCCCGTCGGCTCTTCTCTACTCGGATGAGGACAAGTACGATGAGGGTGCGCAAACCCTTGTATTTCCTAATAAAAAGAAAAACTTTAATTTGGATTTAATTTTGTCAAACAACTATATCTGCCACTTTATGGTGGTGGAGGCAGGGTTGATGAAGCGCCTGAAACTGCGCGGGGACTACGACGGCGCGCAGGATTATGATTTGGTGCTTCGGGTGGTGGACAGCCTTTGGGAGGAAGATGCGCTCACCCCGCAGACCGCGCGTATCTGCCATATTCCCAAAGTACTCTATCACTGGCGTTCCCACAGGGATTCCACGGCTCTCAATACGGGGAGTAAAACCTACGCCTACGAGGCGGGGCGGCGTGCGCTCGCGGATTTCTGCGCAGGGCGGGGGATTCGGGCGGCGGTGGAGCACAGCCTGCATCTGGGCTTTTACCGCATCGTCTATGAGCCGGATCTGCTGGAGGCAAGGCGGGACGCGGGCATGACGGGCGGACGGATTCTTGACGGAAAAGGCCGCATCTTTGCGGGCGGCTACGACGAAGCGGGACGCTGTCTGTTCGAGGGACTTCCGGCCCGTTTTACGGGGGGAAGCACGCATCTTGCCGCGCTGCGGCAGGACTGCGCCGCGGTGGACATCCGCTGTATGAGGCTGCGGAAAGAATTACAACCGTTATATTTGGAGATTACGGGACTGCCCTATCGGGAGAAAAGCGTCCGCTTGAAAGAGGGGCGCGCAACGAAAACAATCCGGCTTGCGGATGTGTCCGGGCTTACCTGTGACGAGGCAGGATACCGGAAACTTGGCATGGCGCTTGGAGAGGCGGTGCGCAGGGAAGGGTATCTTGTGGTGTGGGACCCCGGGATTACAATTCAGCTATAGGGGTGAAGTGAAGAGGTACTTGAAAAGTTATTAATGTATTGAGGCTGTGTGAATAAAATAATCAATACAGCCAATATAGGATTGTGCAGAGTTTCTCAAGTACTTGTGACGAACATTAGAATTGAGCAGGGAGGTAAATATGCCACAGGAGGGACAGGCAAGGAAAGAAATGCGCGGAAGGGACAAGCCGGGACGGGGCGACGAGCTTCGCTCGACGATTGTCATTCCCAACTATAACGGGATGAAATATATAGAGAACTGCCTTGTTTCGCTGGCGAAGGAACCCGCCCTTGTGATTGTGGTGGATAACGGCTCTTCGGACGGGAGCAGAGAGCTTGTGCGGGAGAAATTTCCGTCCGTCCGCCTGCTTGCGCTGGATCAGAATTACGGCTTCTGCGGGGCGGTAAACAGGGGGATTGAGGAGAGTGGAAGAGAAAAAATACCGTATGTTATTTTATTGAACAATGATACGGTTGTGGAGCCCGGATTTGTGCGCGCGCTGGAACATGCGCTGGATCAGGACGAAAGCGCATTTTCCGGGGCGGCGCGGATGGTAAACCTGTATCATCCGGAGCTGATCGACGACGCGGGGGACTATTACTGTGCGCTCGGGTGGGCTTTCGCTGTGGGAAAGGACAAGCCGGCGGCGGCCTATAGGCATCCCAGAGAAATTTTTTCGGCCTGCGGAGGCGCCTGCATTTACCGCAGGGGCATCCTTGAACAGATCGGTTTGCTGGATGAGCACCACTTCGCCTATCTGGAGGATGTGGATATCGGATACCGCGCCAAAATACACGGGTACCGAAACCTCTATGTGCCGGAGGCGGTGGTGCGCCACGCGGGAAGCGGCGTCTCCGGCTCCCGTCACAACGACTTTAAGGTGAGGTTATCCGCGAAAAACAGCGTTTATCTGGTCTATAAGAATATGCCGCCCGTGCAGATTCTTTTGAACCTGCCGTTTCTGCTTGCGGGGTTTTCGGTAAAGACGCTTTTCTTTCTGAAAAAAGGATTGGTCAAAAGCTGGCTGCAGGGAACGGCGCAGGGATTGCGCCTTGCCTGCTCAAAGAAAGGCAGAGAAAAGCGGGTGCGCTTCGCAGCGCCGCGCTTTCCCGCATACGCGCGGATTCAGTGGGAGCTGTGGAGGAATCTTTGGTACCGTATCCGACTGTAAGCTGGTAACAGTTCAGCCTTGCACTATTCCGCGAGTAAAATCGCTCTGTATGCGATTTTGCGAGTTGTGCAAGCTGTGACTGCCGGATTCAGCCGGTTGTATTTTTCAGCGGTTTATTGTAAAATAAAAATAATTATGGCGTGAACGGCGTATGATAAACAGGAAACAGCATTACGGATAAAAGGTAGTAAACACGCATAGAGCATAGACTGATTATGATAAAAGATAACCAGAAATATTTCAACAGACTGCACGTCGTGCTGGATGCCGTGATCGTAGCGGTGTCCTATATGCTGGCATGGTACTTGAAGTTTGCCAGCCCGTTTTCGGACATCGACCCTAATGTCGGTGCTCTTTCTATGGGCACATATTTTGAAATGCTCTATTTGATCGTGCCCGGGTATCTGATTTTATATTATGCGTTCAACCTGTATTCTCCCAAGAGAGCCACAGTACACCGATATGAGATTCTGAATATTTTTCAGGCAAACACGGTTGGCATGGTAATCATGATGGCCGGCTGGTACATGATCGCGCAGATCCATTTCTCCCGTACCATGATGGCCATGTTTTACGGAATCAATATTTTTCTGACCACGCTTGGGCGTTCGCTCATCCGCATTCTCTTGCAGTATGTCCGCGAAAAGGGCTATAATTTGAAATATATTTTGCTGGTGGGGTATTCCCGCGCCACGGAGGAGTATATTAACCGCATCAATTCCAACCCCCAGTGGGGCTATGTGGTGCGCGGCATTCTGGACGACCATGTGCCTGCCGGAACACTCTACAAGGGCGTCAAGGTGGTGGGATCGATTGAAAACCTGCTCTATATTCTTCCGGAAAATAAGCTGGACGAGATAGCGATTACCCTGTCTTTGAAAGATTACGACAATTTGGAACACATCGTGGATTTGTGTGAAAAATCCGGCGTGCACACAAAGTTTATCCCTGACTACAACAGTCTGTTCCCGAGCCGTCCTTACACCGAGGATCTGATGGGGCTTCCCGTCATCAATATCCGCTATGTGCCGCTGACCAACACGCTGAACTGGTGGATGAAGCGGATCGTGGATATTCTCGTGGCGCTGATCGGACTTGTGGTGGCGTCGCCTGTGATGCTTGTGTCCGCCATCGCCGTGGGCTGCACGTCCAGAGGCCCGGTTATTTTTAAGCAGGAGCGGATCGGCCTGCACAATAAGCCTTTCCGTATGTACAAGTTCCGCACGATGGAGGTACAGAAACCTTCCGCGGAACAGAAGGGCTGGACGACGAAGAACGATCCCCGCGTCACGAAGGTAGGAAAGTTTTTGAGAAGGACGAGCATAGACGAGCTGCCCCAGCTCTTTAATATCCTGATGGGAGATATGAGCGTGGTGGGGCCGAGACCCGAAAGACCGCAGTTCGTGGAGCAGTTTAAGGAGGAAATTCCCCGCTATATGGTGAAGCATCAGGTGCGCCCGGGGCTGACCGGATGGGCGCAGATCAACGGCTACCGGGGCGACACTTCCATAAAAAGAAGGATAGAGTTCGATATTTTTTATATCGAAAACTGGACCATGTCCTTTGATATCAAGATTATGTTTCTCACGATTTTTAGGGGATTTATCAATAAAAATGCCTATTAGAAGAAATACTAAAATCTTAAGAATTGTGAAAGACTTTCGGAAGATGCCGGGAATGATATTGCAATTATATCAAGATGTAGTATAATTGTAACAGTTCAGCCCAAGACTTTGCACTTACTGCAAGGTCTGTGAGAACATGTCCATTAAAACTTGCTTTTTCGGACAACATGTGACAAAATGAAAAAACGGACTTTTAGAAATTGGTTTAGAGACTGAGGGAGTACAAGAGTATGGCGAAAAGATATGCGGATGACTACGATGATGAAGAAATAAGGCCCAGAAAGAAATCTTCCGGGAAAAGCGGCAGCTCTTCCGGAAAGAAGGGAGCCGGGAAAAAGAAATCGGGAAAAAAGGCGCAGGCGAAGAAGCAGCGAAGACGTATCATTCTCTTTATTATAGAGATCATTATCCTGTTGATTGCGGTGGTAGTTCTCTATGCGGTGCTTGCCGGAACGAAGAGCGGAAAAGTAGAGCTGAAGGAGAAGGATATTATCATCAACGAGACCGTGCAGGAGGCGCAGGAGACGACGATGAAGGGGTATCGGAACATAGCCCTCTTCGGTGTGGACTCCACCACGGGGGCGCTTACGAAAAATACCCGAAGCGATACGATCATGATCGCGTCCATCAATCAGGATACGGGAGAGTGTAAGCTGGTTTCCGTATATCGTGACACATACCTGAATCTGAGCAACGATTCGTACAATAAATGTAACGCGGCTTACGCGAAGGGCGGTCCCGAGCAGGCCATCAACATGTTAAATATGAATCTGGATATGAATATCACGGATTTCGTGACGGTTGGTTTTGCCGGACTGACGGATACCATAGACGCACTTGGCGGCGTGGATATCGACGTGGACGAATCGGAGATCAGTCACCTGAACAACTACCAGCTTTGTATCGCGGAGGACTTAAAGAGAGAGTACACGCCGGTGACACAGACCGGGTACCAACGTCTGGACGGTTTACAGGCCACAGGCTACTGCCGTATCCGTTACACGGCGGGAGACGATTTCAAGCGTGCGGAGAGACAGAGAGAGGTGCTCACCGCGGTGGCGGATCAGGCGAAGAAGGCGTCTCTGCCGAAGCTGACCGAGACGGCTAACTCCGTATTCGAGGAGGTGTATACTTCTCTGGATCTGTCGGAGATATTGGAGATGCTTGGCAATGTGGGAGCTTACCAGATTACGAAGACAGACGGCTTCCCGCAGGAGAGTATGCGTGCGACCGGCACCATCGGCTCGAAAGGCTCCTGTGTCATTCCCACCAGTCTGGAGGATAACGTTAAGTGGCTGCATGAGTTCCTGTTTGACGCAAGCGACTATGAACCGTCCGAGACAGTGAAAAAGTGCAGTGAGAAAATTTACGAGGAAACAAACGGATATTTGAAATAAAAGCAAAGGGGCTTGTTGCACAGGCCCCTTCTATGCGTTTATGAAAGCGGACGGAGGACAGACAAGTGATGAAAGTGGACGTGATAATCCCCGTCTACAAGCCTGATCACGGGTTTTTGACGATGATTGAAAAATTGCAGACGCAGACGGTGCCCGTGAGCCGGATTATTCTTATGAATACGGAGCAGAAATATTTAGACAGACTGCTTTACGGTACTACGCTGGAAAGAGAGCATCATAATATAACAGTGAAGCATCTGTCAAAGCGGGAGTTTGACCATGGGCGGACGAGAAATCAGGGGGTGAAGCTCTCGGATGCGGACGTGTTTGTGATGATGACGCAGGATGCCGTTCCCGCCGACGATTTTTTGTTCGAGCGGCTGTTGGAAGGCCTTGGCGGAGAAAAGACGGCGGCAGCTTACGCCAGACAGCTTCCGGACAGGGACAGCAGCGAGGCAGAGCGGTATACGAGACAGTTTAATTATCCGGCAGAGCCACGCCTCAAGACGAAGGCGGATCTTCCGGCGCTTGGCATCAAAACTTTTTTCTGTTCCAATGTCTGCGCGGCATACAGGAGGGATGTGTTTGACGAGCTGGGGGGATTTGTGAACCGGGCGATTTTCAACGAGGATATGCTCTACGCCGCCAAAGCGGTGGAGGCTGGCTACGGGATCGCTTACGCGGCGCAGGCAAAGGTGTATCATTCCCATAATTACACATACAGACAGCAGTTTCACCGGAACTTCGATCTTGGGGTTTCGCAGGCGGATCATCCGGAGGTGTTTGCGGCTTATCCGTCGGAATCGGAGGGAATCCGGCTGGTGAAGAGCACCGTGGCCCATCTGAAAGAAAAAGGGATGTGGATGAAAATACCGGATGTTATCATGCAGAGCGGATTTAAGTATATGGGGTATCTGATGGGGAAACGGTACAGACGGCTGCCCATGCGGCTTGTGACGGCGTGTTCTTCCAACAGGGAGTACTGGCAATGAGGAAATGTCCGGAGCGGCATTCCCGGTGTGAATCGTAAGGAGGTAAGGCGAAATGTGCGGCATTGTAGGTTATATCGGAACGAAGCAGGCGGCGCCCATTATTCTGGACGGTCTGTCTAAACTGGAATACCGCGGGTATGACTCGGCGGGTATGGCGATTTATGAAGGCGAGGGTAAGATCAATATTACCAAGTCGGTGGGACGGCTTAAGGTTCTGGAAAACATCACCAGAGGCGGGGAAACCATGCCGGGAGTCTGTGGCATCGGACACACGCGCTGGGCCACCCACGGCGTGCCGAGCGATACCAACGCGCATCCGCATTTCAACGAGGCGGAGACCATTACCGTGGTACATAACGGCATTATCGAAAACTATTTACAGCTCAGAAAGATGCTGACTGACCGGGGATATCATTTTGTGTCGGAGACGGACACGGAGGTTTTGGCGCATCTTTTGGATTACTATTACAAGGGGAATCCTCTCGAGGCGGTCACCAAGGTGCTTCACCGTGTGGAAGGCTCCTATGCGCTCGGCATTCTTTTTGCGGACTGTCCCGACCAGATTTTCGCGGCGAGAAAGGATTCGCCCTTGATTGTAGGGCAGAATGAGGACGGCTGCTTTATCGCTTCGGATGTGCCGGCGATCCTGAAATATACCCGCAAGGTGTACTATGTGGATAATCAGGAGGTCGTGCGTCTGCGGGCGGATCACATGCACTTTTATACGGTTGACGAGGAGGAGACCACAAAGGAGCCTGTCTTTATTGATTGGGATGCCAGCGCGGCGGAGAAGGCGGGCTACGAGCATTTCATGTTAAAGGAGATGTACGAGCAGCCAAAGACCGTGACGGACACGCTGCTGCCCCGCATTAAGGATAACGATATCGTCATCGAGGAGCTGAACATGACCGATGAGGAGATCCGCGGGGTGAGTAAGATTCATATCGTGGCGTGCGGTTCCGCCTATCATGCGGGCGTCACGGGGAAATACGTGATTGAGGGATTGGCGCGCATTCCCGTGGAGGTGGATCTGGCCTCGGAGTTTCGCTACCGCGATCCGATTCTGGAGGAGGGGGCCATGGTGGTGGTGATCAGCCAGTCCGGCGAGACGGCGGATACGCTGGCCGCGCTTCGAGAGTCCAAGAAGAGAGGATTCCAGGTGCTTGGCATCGTTAATGTGGTGGGCAGCTCCATTGCCAGAGAGGCGGATAACGTGATGTACACATGGGCAGGGCCGGAGATCGCGGTGGCGACCACCAAGGCTTACAGCGCCCAGTTGATTGCGCTTTATCTGCTGGCTGTGAAGTTCGGCAGAGTGCGGGGAAAAATCGACGATATGACATATGCGTCACTTTTGGGCGACCTGCGGTGTCTGCCGGATCAGATCGAGCTTCTATTGAACAATAAAAATAAGATCCAGCGGTTTGCAAACCGTTATATCGGCGCGAAGGATGTGTTCTTTATCGGCAGGGGGATCGACTATGCGATTTCGCTGGAAGGCTCACTGAAACTGAAGGAGATTTCCTACATTCACTCCGAGGCTTACGCGGCGGGCGAGCTGAAGCACGGCACCATCTCCCTGATCGAGGAGGGAACCCTTGTGGCGGCGGTGTCCACCCAGCCTGCGCTCTACGCGAAGACCATCAGCAATATGGTGGAAGTGAAGGCGAGGGGCGCCTTCGTGCTGGCGGTGACCTGTGAGGAGAATAAGGAAATCGAGAAGGCGGCGGACTACGTGATCTACATTCCGGAGACAAACCCTTATTTTGCCAATTCGCTGGCGATTATACCGTTACAGCTTTTCGGGTATTATGTGGCTGTCGGGAAAGGGTGCGATGTGGATAAGCCGAGAAATCTGGCGAAGTCGGTGACTGTAGAATAGCGTGAAAAGTACTTCTAAAGACGTCCCGTCATAGGACGTGACGCCAAGAAGTACTAAGTTTCACGCAGGAGAATGCCTGAAATGCGGCATTCTCCGTAAAATCACATTTTATTCCCTAAATAAACACACTTTAAACACAAATGGCAGATATACTGAGGACATAATCAGCGAGGGGAAATAAAGCAGGCGGACGTGGGTTCGCGATTTGTGGAAAGGAGCGGGATTATGTACGACAACAACAATTATCCAAACGATTATTCCAATCATACGGGTTCGGAGCAGACGGGGCTTCAGACAGGGAATGAGTCTGAACAGAGGGGGATCGGTTACCGGTCTTACCAGAATACAGGAAGCCAGACGAGCGGCACATACGGGCAGGGCGCGGGTCAAAATCTGTACGGAAACGGCGGGGTGTATTCGGGAAACGGCGGCTCTTATCAGACAAGTGGCACTTCCTATCAGACAAACGCGGGGAGCTACCATTACGGCAATGCTTACCCGAACAGTTACGCCCAGATGGAGAAGAAGAAGGAAAAGAAGCACAGGGAGAAAAAACCGGGCGGCGGTTATGGTAAGAAAGCCCTTGTGGCTGTGTCTCTGGGATTGTTCTTCGGCCTTTTCGCGGGAATCGGGCTGTATGCCGTGGAGGCTGTCACGGGGATGACGAATAAGGACACGGCAGTTTTGGAGGAGACGCAGGATTCTTCGATGGCCAAAACGGATACGGAGATTCAGGCGCCGGCTGTAGTGCCTTCGATCAAACAGTCGGATACGGCCACGACAGTGGTCACTGATGTGACGGATGTGGTGAAGAATGTGATGCCCTCTATTGTGGCGGTGAACAACCATTATACGGAGACCATGTCATGGTTCGGGCAGTCCATGGACAGCGAGGCGGATTCCAGCGGTTCCGGCATTATCGTAGGGCTGAATGATTCGGAGCTTTTAATTGTGACAAACTATCATGTGGTGGCGGACACCGATAAGCTGACGGTGCAGTTCAACGAGGGCAGCGAGGCGGAAGCCTTTATCAAGGGACAGGATTCCAAAATGGATCTGGCGGTCATCGCTGTGCCGGTGACAGGGATGTCAGATGCTACCTTAGACGCGATAGAAGTGGCTACGCTGGGTGATTCCGACGCGCTTGAGGTGGGAGAACCGGCCATTGCCATCGGCAATTCCCTCGGATACGGACAGTCCGTTACGACTGGTGTGATCAGCGCGCTTGACAGAAGCATTAGTCTCTCGGCAAGCAGCGGTTACGGCGGGGACAACGTGGAGGGCACCTTTATCCAGACCGATGCGGCGATCAACCCCGGCAATTCCGGCGGCGCGCTTTTAAATATCAAGGGCGAGGTGATCGGCATCAATTCCAATAAGATCGGCGGCAGCGCCGTGGAAGGCATGGGCTATGCGATCCCGATTTCTTCGGCAAGTCCCATCATCGCTGAGCTGATGCTCAAGGAGACCAAAAGCAAGGTGGCTGAGGAAGAAAGAGGATATCTGGGTATTTCCGGTATCAGCGTGACTCAGGAGGTCTCTCAGGCTTACGGTATGCCGGAGGGCGTGTATATCGCACAGGTTTATCCCGACACGGCGGCAGCGGCAGCGGGTCTGAGACAGGGGGATATCATCACCGAGTTTGGCGGCGACAAGATCACATCCATGGATGAACTGCAGAAGGAGCTGGAGTTTTACGCCAAAGGGGATCAGGTGGACGTCAAGGTGATGACCATGACTGTGGCCGGATACGAGGAAGTGACGAAGCAGCTTACGCTTGGCAATAAGGTGAGCGAATAAGTATAAGTAAAAGAAATGTAAAGATATAGAGGAGACGAAAATCCCCAGCAGGACGGTATCGTGAGGATACGGCTGCCGGGGATTTTTCATTCAGAGACAATTGTTTTTATAGATATTTGTAATTTACCAGCCTTTACAGTATAATAGAACACAAAAGGAGATCGAAGATGCAGCTTAATGACATTATCGGTATTTTAAAGCAGGTTTATAATAAATACGACAATATAAAATTAGGAATAGCTGGTTCTTATGCAAACAATGCCCAGAATACATCAAGTGACATAGATGTTGTCATAGAAGGTGATTCTATGAGAGTCGATATTGTGGATTATATAAAGAGTTTGTTTGATATAACGGTAGATGTGTTATGGGTTGATTTAATGAAAAAAGAGGATGAGGCATTAGATAGATTTGCGAAAGAAAACAGACTGCCGATAAATAAGTATTCAGCATATAAGACGATAATGCAGGAAGTGAGGTGGATTTGACCAAATCATATAAAAAGGACATACAATTATTATTGTCTATATTACAACGACAAAATGACATGAAAGAAGTAATAAAACGTTTTGGGTGTACTCAAAATAATCTGGAGCAGGATAAAATGGCGTTTGATTTATGTGCATTTTATATGGCGCAGATAGGAGAAGCCTCTAAAATGTTGACAGACGAAAGCCAAAGTTCTTTAACATGCATCAATTTTAGCGTTTTAAAAGTATTTAGGAATATGATAGACCACACCTATGAAAAGGTTAATAAAAAATATTTAAAAGCTTATATTTTTAGCATGATTACTGCAGAGGCCATGGCAGAAATAAAGAGCAGAATAAATTATTGTAACGAAAATGCAGAGTAATATACAGGTGATAGGAGTTTGCATTGTAAAAATATCTGGGCAGACCAATGGAGGCTGGACGGGACGGAGGAGAGTATGGACGATCATAAGGACGATAAATACGAAGAGACGGAGTTAGAGAAGAAGGACTCTGTATCAGAGGAAAAAAAGGAAGACGATTCTGGCAGCGATTACGAGGATGTCTGCTTTATCTGCCGCAGGCCGGAGAGCAAGGCGGGAAAGATGTTCCGCCTGCCAAACCATATATGCGTCTGCGACGACTGTATGCATAAGACGATGGATACGGTCAGCCAGTTTGACTATCAGGGGCTTTTGAACAACCCCAATATGGGCAATGGCGGAAATGGGCAGGGTTTCCCGAACATCAGCTTTGTCAATCTGGCTGACTTGCAGGGAGACGGCGGCATTCCCAACAAGCAGAAACCGAAGAAAAAGAAGAAGGAAAAGGCAGCGGAGATTGATATCAGGGATATTATGCCGCCCCATAAGATCAAGCAGAAGTTGGACGAGTATGTGGTGGGGCAGGAATATGCCAAGAAGGTGATGTCCGTTGCGGTTTATAACCACTATAAGAGGGTGGCTACCCGGACAATGGATGAAATTGAGATTGAGAAGTCCAATATGCTGATGATCGGGCCTACGGGCTGTGGCAAGACTTATCTGGTGAAGACGCTGGCAAAACTTTTGGACGTGCCGCTGGCGATTGCGGATGCCACATCACTGACCGAGGCGGGCTACATCGGCGACGACATCGAGAGCGTGGTGTCGAAACTTCTCGCGGCGGCGGACAATGACGTGGAACGTGCGGAGCGCGGTATTATCTTTATTGACGAGATTGACAAGATTGCCAAAAAGAAAAATACCAATTCCCGGGACGTGAGCGGCGAATCTGTGCAGCAAGGGATGCTGAAACTTCTGGAAGGCGCGGAGGTGGAGGTGCCTGTGGGCGCCAACTCCAAAAACGCCATGGTGCCCCTTGCCACGGTGAATACGAGAAATATCCTCTTTATCTGCGGCGGCGCCTTTCCCGATCTGGACGAGATCATCAAGCAGAGGTTGAACAAGAAGACGTCTATTGGTTACAGTGCGGAGCTTAAGGACAAGTACGATAAAGAGAAGAATATTTTAAGCCGGGTGACGGTGGAGGATATCAGGAAATTTGGCATGATTCCGGAGTTTATCGGCCGTCTGCCGGTGATCTTTACGCTGGAGGGCCTAAGCCGCGACATGATGGTGCAGATTTTAAAGGAGCCGCGCAACGCCATTTTGAAGCAGTACCAGAAACTTTTGGAGTTAGATGAGGTGGAGCTTCTTTTCAACGAGGAGGCGCTGGAGGCCATCGCGGATAAGGCCATGGAGAAGGAAACCGGCGCGAGGGCGCTCCGGGCCATTATCGAGGAGTTTATGCTCGATATCATGTACGAGGTGCCAAAGGACGACAACATCGGACGTGTCACCATCACGAGGGAATATATTGAGGGCAACGGCGGGCCGATTATTGATATACGCAGCAGGAGCGCGGAGCACCCGGACCGTCTGAATGTGATACAACAGCCGGCTGACGGGTCGTAGCAGTCGGAACAGGCCCTAAGCGGAGCTTCCGCTGCCGGATGATGGCAGTCACGGCCTGACAAAAGTGTCAGGACAGTCTGTACCTGCATAGAATACAGCAAGGAGCAGTGGGTGGAGAGGGTATGTGAACTTGACCTGTCGGGAAAAGATTTTGTCGGAAGAGTTTTTGGATATCATTGTGGATTATGATGTGATCGTGGAGATTCTGGAGGATGCGGATGTAGAATTTTGTTATCGTGAACTTGATGCCGGATACGGTATTGCACATGTGCGGCGCAGTCAGGTACAGCCGATATCCATAGGCTCTTATGGATATTCGACGATCCCTAAACTGTACGGGCTGATGCAGGCGGGAGAGCGTCCTTTCGACGCTTCCCCGCTGGCGGCGATGGGCAATATCCGCGTACAGAATCCGCCGCTCGCCTTACAGGGGAGCGGCGTTATTATTGGTTTTGTGGATACGGGAATCGACTATCGGGAGGAAGTGTTTCGCAGAGAGGACGGGAGTACCCGTATTCTTTCCATCTGGGATCAGACCATACAGACGGGGGCGCCGCCGGAGGGCTTTGCATATGGAACGGAATACCGCAGGGAGGAAATCGACAGGGCGCTTGCCTCGGATGAGCCGGAAACGGTAGTGCCCAGCACTGATGCCAACGGACACGGCACAAGGATAGCATCCGCGGCGGCGGGGAGTCTTCTGGATCAGGGAGTGACATTTCGGGGAGCCGCGCCCCTTGCGGATATTGCGGTGGTGAAGCTCAAAGGCGCCAAGAGATATCTGCGCGATTACTATCTGATCGACGACCGGGCGGAGGCCTTCGCGGAAAACGATATCATGGAAGCCGTGAATTATCTGCAGCAGATGGCGGTGGCGTTTAGCCGTCCCGTGGTGATCGTAATTGGGCTTGGCACGAATATGGGCAGCCATGACGGCACCTCCGCCTTGGACGCGTACTTAAATATCGTGGCGGGACGGAGAAGCAGGGCCGTTGTGGTGGGCGGCGGCAATGAGGGTGACAAAGAGCACCATTACGAGAACTTCATGCCGGGCAATGTGGAGATCCGCGTCGCCGGGCCAATGAAGGGATTCTGTGCGGAAATCTGGGGAAGCATCCCCGATGTGTATGCGGTTTCGATTCGCTCGCCCGGCGGGGAAGTGTCGCCGTCCATTGATTTTCGGAACGGAATGGACAGGAATATTTCTTTTATCTTTGAGAGAACCCGCATACAGGTAGGGGTCGTTCTGGTGGAGAAGGACGCTGGCGATCCGCTTATTTTTCTGCGTTTTCAGGACCCGACACCGGGCATCTGGACGGTGACGCTGACGGCTTCCGTGCAAAAACCGGGCGGCGACGGGCAGTATCATATGTGGCTCCCGATCGAGGCATTTCTGGAAAACAGTGTCACGTTTTTACAGCCGAGTCCCGATGTGACGCTGACAGAGCCGGCAAACGCGTCGCAGGTGATCACGATTTCCACCTATGACAGCTACACAGACAGTTGGTATGCGCCCTCCGGCAGAGGATTTAGCAGAAACGGCAGCATCAAGCCGGATCTTTCGGCTCCCGGGGTGGGCGTGCACACTGCGCTGGGGGAGACGGACGGCTCCTGCATGGCTGCCGCGCTGGCTGCCGGCTGTGTGGCACAGTTTTTGGAATGGGCCATCGTTGACGGAAACGCGTTTTCCGTGGACAGCCGGGGGACGAAGAGCTTTCTGATTCAGGGGGCGGATAGGCCGGGGAATATCCGATATCCCGACAGACGTTGGGGATACGGGCGGCTCAATATCAACGGGACCTTTGAGACGCTGGCGAGACTGTAGGACAGCGGTTTTCCAAATACAGGAAACGCTTAATTTTATCCGAACTTGCTGATTCCCCCCACTTGTGGTAAGGTGTTATATGTGAGTGTTTATGTTGGAATACGATACGCGCACAGCGGATTTGAATGTTTATGGAAGGCGGATACAGCGAATGAGGAAACGTAAGCTTGGGCTGGCCGGGCTGATCTTAATAATGTTCTTGACGGGCTGTGGGAACCTTGCACAGGAGACTGTTTCGCCTGCGGAGAACGGAACGCCTGCGGAGGCGAAGCGGGAAGAAAAAGAGGACGAGGACGACGGAGCGGTTGTGGAAATGACTTCCTGGCGGGAAGCGGTGCAGAAAATGTTTGAGGACCCATACGGGGATTACATTGAGACGGGCGGCGAGATTGCCTTTCTGACGGACGGTTCCGTGGAAGACGGCGGTTACAATGAAGCTATTTATAACGGCGTGCGGATGTATGCGTTGGGGGCGGGCACTTCTTTTTCCTATTATCACGCTGACCCCAACGAACCGGAGAGCTATCAGGAAACAGTGCAGCGGGCCGTGGAGGATCATGCCGGACTGGTCGTATGTGCCGGAGATATGTTCGGCGGGGCGGTGGGCGCGCTGCAGGAAACATATCCGCAGACTTCCTTTCTGCTGGTAGATGCCGTGCCCTACGATGAGGAGGGAGAAGAACTTCCCATTGCCCGGAATGTGCACTGCGTTTTGTTTCACGAGGAGCAGGCCGGTTATCTGGCGGGCTATATGGCGGTCTGGGAGGGATACCGGAATCTGGGCTTCATAGGCGGCAGGGAGGAGCCTGCCGTGCTTCGTTACGGTTACGGTTATCTGCAGGGAATCGACGCGGCGGCCAAAGACTTGTCCCTCAATGATGTGACGGTCAACTACTGGTATGCGGATACCTATGCGGCGGATGCCGCCGTGCAGGAGAAAGCCGACGGCTGGTACGGGAACGGCACGCAGATTATTTTTGCCTGCGGCGGCGGTCTGTATGAGTCCGTGCTGGCGGCGGCGGAGAATCGGGACGGACTGATGATCGGCGTGGATGTGGACCAGTGCAGAGAGTCAGAGCGGGTTTTGACCAGCGCGGTTAAGAATATCGGTCCGGCGGTGACGGATGCACTCGATGAATACTATGCAGACGGAGGCTGGTCCGAGGAGGACGCGGGGCAGGTGAAGCGTTACGGCGTGCAGGAAGGATGCGCCGCGATTCCGGTGATAGATACGGAGTGGCGGTTTCAGGAAATACCTACGACCCACTTTTTCGAAATATATAAACAGATGAAAAGAGGCGACAGGACAGTGGCGGATGCAATTGACGCGCCGCCCGGGGTTGCCGTTTTGGTGAATTTTGAATGAGCACGGGAGGTTTGGGAGTGTACAAGGAGAAAAAGAGCAAGGTCTGTTCCGGACGTCCCCTGCTTACAGGCATTTGTCTGGCGCTTGCGCTGCTTTGCGGCTGCGGAGAGGAGGCGGCGCCCGCAAGCGCGCCTGCCGGTCAGGAGAAGACAGAGGCGGACGATGCGGCCGGGCAGCGGGAAAAGGAGCTGTCGGAGCTGACGGCGGGGGAGACAAGCCTGTCGCTTCACGAGTTTTCGGATTATGCGATGGATGTGGCCTTTGTCTATGACGCCGAGCTGAAAAAGCTGAGGTTCTCTCTTTCTATGCCGCTGATCCCGGCCAGCGATGATGCGTACCTGTATCTGTTCCGGGCGGACACCTGGGAGGAGGATGCGGACGCGCTTGAGAAAGAACCGGTCACCAGAGGGCGGAAAGACAGGGCGTGGGAGACGACTTTTCCCTATCGGGACGCCTATTTGTACGAACGGTTTATTCCGGCAGTCAAAGTGGACGGAAATTATGTACAGGTGGGCAAGAGCGTGTATTTGTCAAACCCGGAAGCGCTTGCGGAAAATCAGGAGCCTTACCCGGAAACCGGCTCCAAGAAGGGGATTCTTTTGGACCCCACGATGCTGGGCACGCCGGAACTGACTGACCTTGGCGTGAAACACGCGATTTATAATATTCCCCTCTCGCATATTATGGGGGAGACGACAGACCCGACTTTTCCTACGATTACCTACACATACAAAGGAAGAAACTATGCCTTTAACGGGGCGGCCATCAACGGTTACGACGGGCTTTTTACCTACCTGTCGGACATGGGGATGACGGCCACGGCAGTGGTGCTAAACGACTGGAACGAAACGTTTCCGGAGCTGATTCACCCGGATGCCAAGAATCAGGAAAGCGGCGCGTACTATTACATGTTTAACGCGGCCGGGGAAGAAGGGACGAGAACCATCGAGGCTGTCGCCGGATTTCTGGCGGAGCGCTATTCGAGCGGGGAACACGGCATGATACATAGCTGGGTGATCGCAAACGAGATCAACCAGAACCGGGTCTGGAATTACATGAATACCAGAGATGTGGTTTATTATACAAAGGAATTTGAAAAATCTTTCCGTATCTTTTATCAGGCAGTAAAGAGGCATTACGCGCAGGGGCGTGTGTATTTCAGCATTGACCACGCGTGGAACAGCAATGACGGCGACAATTCCGGTTTTTTCAACGGCAGGGATATTTTGGAGTACTTTAACGAGGCGGCGCTGGCGCATGGGAATTATGACTGGGGCATTGCGATACACCCTTACCCGGAACCGCTTACCCGCGTCAATTACTGGTCGCAGGAGTACGATAAGACTAGAAACGCGCCTCATTTATCCATCATGAATCTGAATGTGCTGACGGATATTCTCTCCGATGAGGCGTATCTGGACAGGGCGGGCGAGGTGCGCAGTGTCACCATCACGGAGCTCGGGTTTTCTTCCGGTTCCGGAGAGCGGCTGCAGGCGGCGGCTTTCGCGTATTGCTATTTTATCGTGGAGAATAACCCTTATGTGGATGCCTTTTTGATGAACCGGCAGACGGACGCGCCGGAAGAGGTGATGGCGGGGCTGGCTTTCGGCGTGTATGAATATGACCATTCCGGGAAGTATATAAAGGATGTTTTCCGCTATATTGACACGGACAGAGCCGGGGAATACACGAATTTTATGCTCAATATTCTCGGTGCGGACAGTCTGGAGGAGGCATTGTCATGGGCGCAGGCAGACGGAACGCCGAAATCGTGACAATCCGAAATGGGGAGAGTGGGAAGACAGATATGAAGGTTTCGCTGCTGGTAACGGTTATAAATGCAAAAAAGGCGCTTTCCGTCACACTGCAAAGCATTGAAGAGCAGGACTATCCGGACTTGGAAGTGGTGATTGCGGACGGCGGTTCCACGGACGGGACGGTGGAGCTGATCGAGGCCTTTGCCGCGAAAACGGAGGCAAGGCAGGGATTTTCGGTGCGGTGGGTATCTGAGCCGGACGAGGGACTTTATGACGCCATGAATAAGGCATACCGCATGAGCACGGGGGATGTGGCCGCGGTCTGCAATGATAAACTGTGCAAACACGATGCCGTGAGTAAAATGATGGCGGCGCTGGAACAGGGCGGCGCGGCATGTGTGGGTGTTCACGCAGATCTGGTTTACGTGGAAGGGGACCGGGTCGTCAGAGAGTGGCGCATGGGACAAGGGCGTATTTCCGATGGCTGGATGCCCGGGCACCCGACTCTCTTTCTGAGACGTGAGGTGTATGAGAAATACGGTTTGTATGACACGTCCTACCGATGCGCGGCGGATTATGAGTTCATGGTGCGCTTCCTGAAAGAGCCGGAGAACAGACTGGCCTATGTGCCGGAGATTCTGGTGGCCATGTTTTATGGCGGAACGAGCAATGCGGGGCTTTCGAATTATCTGGTATCCTTTAAAGAGGGGTATCAGGCTCTTCGAAAAAACGGCGTCCCCCATCCGCTTTGGATTACGCTGCGAAGAACAGTGAAGGTGCTTTCGCAGTTTGAAAGCCGTCGTTAACGTCGGCGGAAAAACGGAAGGAGGAGCGGTATGGCGGCAATCGGATTTGCGGCTTTGGCATTCGGGATATTTGTGCTGGATCTGCGAATAAAAAACTATATAGAAAAGAGTCTGGAAGTGGGGGACGAGAAACCCTTCTGTAAGGGAAGACTTTTAATCAGAAGATATCACAACAAAGGAGCCTTTTTGGACGTTGGAGAGAAGAGACAAGGGGTTGTGACCATGCTTTCACTTGGACTGACCCTGTTTATGACGGTAGTCTTTCTGACAACTTTCAGTTTTCGAGGCAACTCTACCCTCAAGGCAGGGTTGGCCCTTCTGCTGGGCGGCGCCTACAGCAATACTTACGATCGCCTGACAAGGAAATATGTGGTGGACTACGTCAGCTTTCCCGTAAAAAACAGGCGGTTTCGCAGGATTGTGTTCAACATATCGGACTTCTGCATTATGATTGGAGCGCTGCTTTTGGCAGTCGGAGAGGCAAAGAGAAAGTAAAATATCCCGCAGCAAACGGCATTCGCCAAATGCCTGCGGAAATAAATGAGAGCCGGGAAAAAAATATTCCCGGCTCTGCGTATGTGCAAATTTATCAGGCAGTGATAACCGTGCCGCTTTTGCCTTTCAGGGCATCCTTGACACAGTCGAGTGAGGTGATCAGCACCCTTCCGTCCGGATTTTCCTCGAGGTAAGCGATGGCGGCTTCAATTTTCGGCAGCATGGTTCCCGCCTCGAACTGTCCGTCCTCACACAGTTCTTTCGCCTGTGCGGCGGTGAGAGCGGAAATTGCTTCCTGTTCGTGCTGTCCGAAATTCCGGTATACGTAAGGGACGCCTGTCAGGATGATCAGCTCGTCGGCTTGAAGGCTCGCCGCCAGTCTTCCGGCTACGGCGTCCTTTTCAATCACGGCGGATGCGCCTTTCAGAACGTGATTCTGCTCGATGACGGGAATACCGCCGCCGCCGCAGGCGATCACGACCTGATCAGCCCCGGCCAGTGCGCGTATGGCATCGATTTCCACGATTTCGATGGGACGGGGAGCCGCGACTACGCGACGGAAGCCCTTGCCCGGTTCCTCTTTCACATAATTTCCTTTTTTGAGTTCCGCTTCCGCATCTTCCGCGGACATATAGCGGCCGATTACTTTGGTGGGGGCGTAGAAAGCCTCGTCGTATGGGTCGACAGTCACCTGCGTCAGAACGGTGCTGACGGTTTTGACGATGCCGCGGCCTAAAAGCTCGGCGCGGAGCGCGTTCTGGATATCATATCCCACATAGCCCTGACTCATGGCGGAGCAAACGCACATCGGCGCGGGGGTGTAGTCGGTATAAACCCGCCGAAGCTCTGTCATAGCTTTGTGGATCATGCTGACCTGCGGGCCGTTTGAGTGTGTGATGGTGAGCTGGTAATCAGCCTCCACCAGATCGGCAAGAGCCTTGGCGGTCTTTTTAACCGCGTCCCACTGCGCTGAAGTCGTATAACCGAGCGCCTCATGTCCAAGGGAGACGACTGCTTTTTTCTTATTCATTAGATTTCACACTGATCCTTTCAAACGTCAGATTTTCGTATACTGCAAGTATAGCAAAAGGGCGGGGCTTTGTATAGAATGGTTTTTTGAAGAAATTATGTCAACTATGTGGGTATTGAACAAAAATGCAAAACGCAATTTGTGAAAAATTAGGCAAAGTAGACAAGAAATTGTTTGACAATATATGGGTCGGGCAGTATAATGAAAGAACACAACATGTAAAATTATGAGGGGAGAGTCGGCGCTGTGACCGGAGATTGCGAGCGTCGATAAGTGATATGAATTACCTGAGAGCATTGCAGGATATGTCGTTGGAGCAGATCCGTTCCGTTATTGAAATTATGCAGCAGTCTTCCGATGCCTATATGTTTATTCTGGATCTGACTGTGGATACTTATATGGTGGCAGAGAAAGCGACGAAGAGGTTTCCCTTTCCGTCTATTGTGATTGAGAATTGTTCCGATACGCTGAAAAGTGTGGTGTACCCTGCTGACTATGACATGCTGTCGGCGGATTTGGAAAAATGCCGTTCCGGGGAAAAGGATGAACATGCGCTGGAATATCGTTGGCTGGACCGCATGGGCCGGGTAGTCTGGATTAGCTGCCGGGGGACGGTGGTGACGGGAACGGAGGGACACAGACTTCTGATCGGTACCGTCAGCGAGCTGGGGAAAAAGGCGAAAGCCGATAATATTACAGGGCTTCGCAGAGAAGCGAGACTTCGGCTGAACATGGAGTCGACGCTCCGGGATAACCCGGAATCCATACGTTATTTGATGCGTATCGGTATTGACAATTTCAAAGAGATCAATGAAAAAGAGGGTGTGGAAGCCGGAGACGAGGTGCTTCGTGAGCTGGCGGAGTGCATTCTGAAAAATGTGGAAGAGAGCGTGGACGTGTACCGCCTCGTTGCCGATGAGTTTATGATTGTGGACATCGGAGAGGGCAAAGGGCAGGACGCAGGCGCCGTTTACAAGCAGATCCAGAAAGCAATAGCCGCTACGGCTAAGAATCAAGAATACAGCCGTTTCTATACCGTGTCCGCAGGGGTATTGCGGGAAGAATTTTCCGGCACAACCGTGGAGGAGCTTATACGGTTTACGGAGTTTGCCCTGAATGAGGCGAAGCGAAACGGCAGAAACCAGATGACGGTATTTGACCGCGGGGCCTATGACATATATCTGGAAAGGCTTGACATCCGCAAGTCGCTCAGACAGGATATCAACAATGCTTTCAGAGGATTTGAAGTGTACTACCAGCCCATTGTATCCGCGGCAGACTATAAGCTGATCGGCGCGGAGGCGCTGCTGCGCTGGAAGAATGAAAAGTACGGCAGTGTGTCTCCGGCGGTCTTTATCCCGATTTTGGAGGAGAGCGGTCTGATCATACCGATCGGGCAGTATGTGCTCTGGGAAGCGGCGCGGACATGTAAAAAATGGAAAGAGTATATACCCGCGTTTCACATCAATGTGAATTTATCCTATGTGCAGCTCTATAAGAGCGATATGATGCGGGATGTGGAACGGTGTATTCAGGAAGTGGGATTGGACCCGGGAAGTCTGGTTTTGGAGTTGACGGAGAGCGGGTACATCGAGACAAACGACAGAATTAAAGAACTGTTTAAGGATCTGAAATCAAAAAATATCGATCTGGCGCTGGATGATTTCGGAACAGGCTATTCCAATATGCGCTATCTGAAGGAGATCGATGCCAAGACGGTGAAGATTGACAGAAGTTTTGTGGTGCAGGCGCTTAAGAATGAATACGATTATAATATCATCAGCCATATCATAGACATGGTGCACAGTCTGGGTTCCGCGGTCTGCATGGAAGGGATTGAGGAGAAGGAAGAGCTTGCTAAAATGATGGCCACCAAGCCGGATATGATACAGGGCTATTATTTCGGGAAACCCACCCCGGCAGAGCAGTTTGAGAAGGACTTTTTACAGGCTACAGATTCTCTCTGATCCGGATATCTACATCTACATAATTATTTTCCGAGGCGGGCATTTCTCCTGTGGCCAGATAGGAGAACAGGATCGTGAGAGGGAGAAAACCCTGCTGAAAGGGCTGTTGGCAGATAGTGGCTGCGATCAGTCCTTTTTCCATATATTCTCTGGTGGTGGGCACCAGATCGTTTGTTATGACAGTAATGTCATTAATGCGCGCACAGGTCTCGATGGCCTGACAGCCGCCGCACACACCGCCCGCGGTAAAATAAAAGGCGTTGATTTCCGGGTGATCCGAGAGGAGCCGTTTTGTCAGCTCGAAGCTCACCTGATCGTCGTCATTGTTGTTGACGGTGTCTACAATGCGGATATTCGGATATGACGCAGTGATATGTGCGAAACCGGTGATACGCTCGGTATGGCAGAGAATATTTTGCGAGCCGGAGACGATGCCCACGCGTACCTCGCCCTTCGTCATCAGGCGCATAAGCCCACCGGCAGCTTCTCCGGAACGGTAAAAGTTACTGCCCACATAAGCCAGTCGGCTGGCGTTTTCGATATCGGTATTCAAGGTAACCACGGGAATCCCTCTGTCGCAGAGCGCGTCTATTTTTTCGCGCACGGCGTGGTCGTTGTAGGGAGAGATGGCAAGACCGTTTATGCCTTCCGAAAGCAGTTCGTCTATGGCGTCGAGCTGCTGCTGCAAACTGTACTCCGTCTGGCGGATTAAAACGTTACAGTTGTACCCGGCAAGCTCCGCCGCTTTTTCGCGCACACCGAGAAGAACGTCGTCAAAGAAAGGGTTGCCAATACCAAGCAGCAAAACGCCCAGCTTCAGGTTCTTTTTCTGGGCGGCAAGAACGATCCCCGCTTTATTCGGCTTGTAGTCGAGGGCGCGGACGATCTTCATGATTTTTTCTTCGGTCTGGGGGTTGACGTCGCCGCGGTGGTTTAAGACGCGGTCCACCGTGCCCCTTGATACCCCCGCGAGGGCGGCGATTTCTTTGATGGTTGCCATGGCAGATTTCCTTTTGTTGTCGTTGACAGCAGTGCGGAGAATGCTGGTTCTCAGGCATTCTCTTGCGCGAGATTTAGTACTTCCAAGTCAGCGTAGCTGACTTTGTAGCGTAGCTGACTTTGCGAGGCAGCCTTTGCTGCTGAGCTATATTAGAAGTACTTCTCGCGTTTTACTTTAGCATATCAAGTGGAAATGGACAATGCGTTTCGCCCTGTTTTGTATAATATTACGAAAAAAAGATATGGTATTGCTTTTATCGGCGGTACGGCTTATCATGGAAACAGAAGGATCGTGCACGGGCACGGAAAATTTTAGCAGGAAGAATGGGAGGGTTAAGATGCTTTATATTGGGGTGGATTTGGGAACCAGTGCAGTGAAGCTGCTTCTGATGGAGGGAAACGGAAAAATTGTCAACATCGTATCGAAGGAGTATCCGCTGTATTTCCCGCATCCGGGATGGTCTGAGCAGAAACCGGAAGACTGGTATGAGCAGAGCATCGCGGGGATTAAGGAACTGATCGCGGATGTGGACAAGAGCCGGATTGCGGGCATCAGCTTCGGCGGACAGATGCACGGACTTGTGATTCTGGATGAAAAGGACGAGGTGATCCGTCCCGCGATTCTCTGGAATGACGGAAGAACCACAGAAGAATGCGATTATCTGAATAATGAGATCGGGAAGGATAAGCTGTCCGAATACACGGCGAACATTTCCTTTACCGGTTTTACCGCGCCGAAGGTGCTTTGGGTGAAGAACAAGGAGCCGGAGAACTTTGCAAGGATCAAAAAGATCATGCTTCCCAAGGACTATATCGCATACAAGCTGACAGGGGTGCACTGCACGGACGTTTCCGACGCATCCGGCATGCTTTTGTTTGACGTGAAAAACCGCTGCTGGTCCAAAGAGATGTGCGGGATCTGTGGCGTGAGGGAAGAACAGCTTGCGAAGATTTACGAGAGCTATGAGACAGTGGGAACCGTGCTTCCCGAGATAGCGCAGGAGCTCGGTATTCCTGAGAATGTAAAAGTGGCGGCGGGCGGCGGCGACAATGCGGCTGCTGCTGTGGGTACGGGAACGGTGGGAGACGGCATGTGCAATATCTCACTGGGCACCAGCGGCACCATCTTTATTTCATCAGACAAGTTCGGCGTGGATAAGTTCAATGCGCTTCACGCCTTTGCCCACGCGGACGGGCACTATCACCTGATGGGCTGTATGCTCAGCGCGGCGTCCTGCAATAAGTGGTGGATGGACGATATCATCGGCACGGAGCAGTATGCGGACGAGCAGAAGGCGATCACAGACGATAAGCTGGGCGAGAACCATGTGTATTTCCTGCCTTACCTGATGGGTGAGCGTTCCCCCCACAACGATCCCGACGCGAGGGGTACGTTTATCGGCATGACCATGGATACAAGCCGGGCGGATATGACCCAGGCGGTGCTGGAGGGCGTGGCCTTTGCGCTGAGGGATTCTCTGGAAGTGGCGAAGTCGCTTGGCATTCACATCGAGCGCACGAAGATCTGCGGCGGCGGCGCAAAGAGCCCGCTCTGGAAACGGATGATCGCCAACATTATGAACCTGAAAGTGGATGTGATCGAGAGCGAGGAAGGGCCTGCCATGGGCGGCGCGATGCTTGCGGCGGTGGCCTGCGGCGAGTACGCGAATGTAGAGGAGGCTGCGGCGAAGATCGTGAAGATCGTGGACACGGTGGAGCCGGAACCTGCGCTTGTAGAAAAATACGAGAAGAGATACCAGCAGTTTAAGGAGATTTATCCGACCTGCAAGGAGTTGTTTAAAAAGATCCGATAGATAAATTGCGGAATAAATAGATCCCATATGTGAATTGATCTGCTATAATAAGTCATACAGTTTTCAACGTTCGACGGAATGATGGGGGAGTGGGAAGAGAAAGCGAGGATGACTGGAGTGTGGGATTTAAAGAAAGTTCTGGCGCGGAAAAAGGCGCTCCGGACGGTTGTTTTAGCGGAAATATTGTTTCTGCTATGTTACAGCGCAGTTGTGGTTTTGGGGTTTTCCGAACAGGAGCAGCTTACCTGCCCGGCAGACGACATGCAGTTAATGTATGACAGCGGCGAAACGGAGAAGGGGAATTACACGGATTTGTCGTATGTGGATGTGAAGGCGGTGGTGACGCCGGCCTTCCGGCTGCACGATGGGATTTACGAGATACAGGCTTCTTTTGCCGGGCGCGGGATCGTCAAGGCAGGGTTGATTTACGACGTCAGCCGCAACGGCAAAGAGCTTTTTGACAACGAGGAGTTTTTTGTTGCGCCGGAAAGGGAAACCTTTTCCTTCCGGGTCAAGATACACGAGGACTCTCCTGTGCGTTTAAAGATCAGGCTCACGGGGGACGCGGTGGATGGGGATTATATCCAGCTTCTTGGCGTTCAGATTGTACCGACTAAGCTGACTTGTGTGTATCGGATTTTTCTCGCCGTGGCATTGCTTGGGCTTGTGGATTTGCTCGTCCTCGGCTATTTCCGGTTTTACACGAAATGGGACAGCAGGCAGCAGATAGCATTCCTGACACTTTTGTTTACGTTTCTTCTGACGAGTGTCCCGGCTTTTCAGAAAGGGCTGATAGACGGAAAGGATGTGGTGTTCCACTTACAACGCATTGACGGGATTTATCAGGGGCTTTTGTCCGGGCAGTTTCCGGTGCGGATTCAGCCGGAATGGCTGTGTGGGCACGGCTATGCGGTTTCTGTTTTTTACGGTGATATTTTCCTGTATTTTCCGGCGCTTCTGCGGATGGTTGGTTTCACCGTGGAAGAAGCCTGCAAGTGCTATTTGCTTGCAGTCAACGCGGCGACGGCGGTCATTGCCTTCTATTCTTTCCGAAAGATCACGAGGAACGGACTTGCCGGCATGGCGGGCGCAATCCTTTACCTTGGCTGTCCTTATCGGCTGGACTGCCTGTTCAACATCAAGATGGGCAGAAGCGGCGCCATGATGTTTTACCCGCTTATTGTCGCCGGATTCTATCTTTTGTTTACGGAAGACGCGGACAGCGGGGATTACAAGGGAAGCTGGAAATATCTGACATTTGGCTTTACGGGGCTTCTGATGACACATATGCTCAGCGGTCTTATGGCGGCGGCTTACGCGGCGCTTGCCTGTGTCGTTTTCTGCAGGCGGGTATGCAGAAAGAAGGCGCTTGTGGAAATAGGCAAGGCGGCGGGCAGCTTTATCTTGCTGAACCTCTGGTTTCTGGTACCGTTTTTTGATTACATGATGCGGGAGAAACTGAAAATCAATGCGAGCCTTGGTTCCGGTGTGGAGGAAGGGGAAGACTATTATGCATTGTTGGAGGACTTTGCGCAGGAGGGAAAAGATCTCTTTCATCTGCTTGCCGACAGGGATTCCCTTGGGTATGCGCTGGTGTTTGTGATTGTGCTTTTTGTGATTCTCATGCCGCTGCGGAAAAAGGAAGAGCCGTTGGTAAAACATGCCGGATGGATGCTTGCGTGGACCCTGTTTTCGGTGTGGGTCTGCATGAAGTCGTTCCCGGTTGTGGAACTGGCAAAGGCATCTGAACTGATCTGCAGGTATTTCCTGCTGACCCAGTACCAGCTTCGGTTTATGAGTGTGGCGGTCGTATTTGCGGCCTGTCTGGGCGCCCTGTTTTTTGCCGGGTTTGTGCGCGGGCGGAAGGAAGGACTGCTGGTCATAGGAGCATTGCTGTGTGTGACTGTCTGGCAGTGCGACAATTATTTCCAGACGGCAGCAGCGCAGGAGACTTTTCTGGATGCGGCGGATTTGAACTTTTATGAGGGAGGCAATAACCGGGATTTCTCGGTAGGCAATGGAGAATACCTGCCCGTGGGTGCAGACAGGAGCCGGTTTACGGAGGATGTCGTGCCGCAGGAGGGAGTAACGCTTACGGAGGTGGAACGGGAATATTTGACGTATCGGGTTGCGGCGGTAAACACGTCTGAGAAAGATAAGGAAATCACACTGCCTGTTCTTTATTATACGGGATACCGTGCCCGTGACATGCAGACGAAGACGGAGTTGGTTACCCATATGGGGGATAATGGCTGCGTTGCCGTCAGGGTACCGGGCAATTATGAGGGAAGTTTTGAAATGAAGTTTTATGTGGCATGGTATTGGCGGGCGGCAGAGCTTGTTTCATTGGTGTCACTTACTGCTTATGTGATTTGCCGGACGGGTCTTGCGGAGCGGTGGAGAAAGCGCAGCCGTGAAAAGCAGACAGTCCGTTAAGACAATTAAGAATATGGGAAAGGAGTATCGGACAGATGGAGATTAAAAAAGTGACAGACCCGTCATTTCGCAAGTATGGCAGGGTCGTGGAGGGAATCGACTTCACCGATCTGGTGGAGGCGATCAAGAAGGAGACGCCGCTTCCCGACGGGGTAGCTTACGAGCCTTCCATCAAGGCGCTTGAGGAGACGGCGGCGGCCAAGGCGTTACAGAGGAGAACCTACGGGGAGCTTCCGATTGAGGTGGGCTACTGCAACGGCCATAATTATAAGTTAAACGCCATCGAGTACCACAGAAGCTCGGAGATCAACGTGGCGGCTACGGACGCGGTGCTGATCGTCGGCATGCAGCAGGATATCACCGATGATTTCAAGTATGATACGGCTAAGATGGAGGCCTTTCTCGTGGAGGCGGGCACGGCGGTGGAGATTTATGCGACGACCCTGCACTACGCGCCCTGCAGCGCGGACGAGGGCGGATTCAAGGTAGGCATCGTGCTTCCGGCAGGCACCAACTATCCGCTGAAGGAGAGCCATGACGGCTGGGAGGATTCCCTGATTACGGCGCAGAACAAGTGGCTGATCGGCCATGAGGAGGGCGGTCTCGACGCGGGCGCGCACATCGGACTTGTGGGAAAGAATCTGGATATTCGTGAGTGATTAAGCTGATTGAAAGTCATAGTAGACATACCGGCAGAACCGGTTAAAAGGAGGATATAAGATATGAACAATTTACCGAAGGTAAAAATTGGTATCGTGGCTGTAAGCCGCGACTGTTTCCCGTCATCTCTGGCGATTAACAGAAGAAAGGCTCTGGTGGAGGCTTACGCGAAGAAGTATGACGCGGCTGACATCTACGAGTGTCCTGTCTGCATCATCGAGAGCGAGATCGACATGGTGAACGCGTTAAAGGATATCAAGGAGAACGGCTGTAACGCGCTCTGCGTATATCTTGGCAACTTTGGCCCGGAGATTTCCGAGACACTGCTTGCGAAGCACTTCGAAGGCCCGAAGATGTTTGTGGCTGCCGCTGAGGAGTCTCAGGGCGACCTGATTCAGGGCCGCGGCGACGCGTACTGCGGTATGCTCAATGCCAGCTACAACTTAAAGCTGCGCAATATTAAAGCCTATATTCCGGAATATCCCGTAGGA
>CARUOB010000004.1:53465-100179 GCA_949076555.1 uncultured Lachnospiraceae bacterium
TGTAACGCACCCATCAAGCAGCTCTACAATCTGGGCGTGGAGATCGAGGAGAACTCCGAGCTTGACCTGTTTGAAGCGTTCAACAAGCACGCGGATGATCCCCGTATTCCCGAGGTGGTGAAGGATATGGAGGCAGAGCTTGGCGACGGCAACAACAAGCCCGAAATCCTGCCTAAGCTCGCGCAGTACGAGCTGACTCTGCTTGACTGGGTGGAGGAGCACAAGGGATATCGCGAGTATGTGGCGATCGCAGGAAAATGCTGGCCCGCATTCCAGACCCAGTTTGGATTTGTGCCTTGCTATGTGAACAGCCGTCTCACCGGCATGGGTATTCCGGTATCCTGTGAAGTGGATATCTACGGCTGCCTGAGCGAGTTCATCGGCGAGGCGGTGAGCGATGACATCGTAACGCTTCTCGACATCAACAACTCCGTTCCGAAGGATATGTACAAAGAGTCCATCGAGGGCAAGTTCGATTACAAGTTTACGGATACCTTCATGGGCTTCCACTGCGGCAATACCTGCTCCAAGAAGCTGTCCAAGTGCAGCATGGAGTACCAGATGATCATGGCAAGATCCCTGCCTGAGGAAGTGACCCAGGGCACCCTCGAGGGCGATATCGTTCCCGGCAACATCACCTTCTACCGTCTGCAGAGCACGGCTGACAACATCCTGCGCGCGTATGTGGCGGAGGGCGAGGTGCTTCCTGTGGCAACCAAGTCCTTCGGCGGCATCGGTGTATTCGCGATTCCCGAGATGGGCAGATTCTACCGGCATGTGCTGATCGAGAAGAATTACCCGCACCACGGCGCGGTTGCGTTCGGCCACTTTGGCAAGGCGCTGTTTGAGGTGTTTAAGTACATCGGTGTGGATGTCAGCGAGATCGGTTATAACCAGCCCAAGAGCCTGCCTTACCCGACGGAGAATCCGTTCGCGTAAATTGCAGGGGACAGAACCGACAGTATTTTTATGGAAACAGAATAGATGAAAAAAAGGAACGGAGCCGCTGCGACTCAGATTGCAGCGCTCCGCTCTTTTTTATTTTATGGAAAATTGCGACAGTGTAAACCATTCAGGGAGAATGCGAAGCATTCTCTGAATCGAGCGTGCCGACGCTCGATTTTTTATGCCGTGAGGCAAAACGAAATCTCTCAGAAATTGTATAAAAAGACAGAAAACGAGCATAAATAGGATGCAATATGTAAAAGTTGCACAATAATTGCTGTGAAAATTATAAGTGTAAACTAATGTTTCTATACTATTTTCTAAAGAAATGTGGATATTAGCAATAAATTGATTTCTATATAATATTTGTATAAACAAATTATATATCGGAGTAATTATACACGGTGTTCCGAATAAGGGAAAGGGAAGGAGAAGGTATGGTCAAGGATAAAAAAAGCGTGAAACCCAAAAAGAGACGATGGAACAGGGACGACACGGAACTGACTCTGTTGGCGCTGCCAACTACAATCTGGTATTTCCTGTTTTGTTTTATGCCGATGTTCGGCATTGTGATTGCTTTTAAAAATTTTAAAATTAACGGCGGATTTCTGAAGAGCTTTTGGACGAGTGAATGGGTCGGGGTAAACAACTTCAAATTTCTGTTTTCTACAAGAGATATCTGGATGATTATCAAAAATACATTAGCATATAACATCGTCTTTATTATTTTGGGTATTGTGGTGCCGGTGGCAGCCGCGATCGCGATTGGGCAGCTCCACTCCAAGAGGCTGACAAAGGTTTACCAGACAGCGATGTTTATGCCGTATTTCCTGTCATGGGTGGTTGTGACGGCGCTGGTGTGGGCGTTTTTGAGTTATGACAAAGGGCTTGTGAACAATCTGCTGGAATCTCTCGGCCTGGATAGGCAGCAGTGGTATATGAAGCCGGAGATGTGGCCGCCGTTTCTGGTATTCATGAACCTGTGGAAGGGCGTTGGCTACGGGATGGTGGTATATCTTGCGACCATAACGGGTATAGATAAGAGTTACTATGAGGCGGCCGGAATTGACGGCGCGACCGTGTGGCAGCAGATCCGGTATATAACACTTCCTCTGATGAAGACAGTTATTATATTGATGTTCATTATGAACGTTGGGCGTATTTTCTATTCTGATTTCGGTCTGTTCTATCAGGTGCCCAGAGATTCCAATTCTCTATACGACGTAGTGTATACGCTGGATGTCTATGTGTATAAGCAATTGAAGTCATCGACTACGGGTATGTCGGCAGCGGCGGCATTTATCCAGTCTGTGGCCGGATGTATTACCATCCTGACGGCCAACGCGGTTGTCAGAAAGTTTGACAAGGACAGTGCAATGATTTAGCAGTACGTTGGTTTGTGTAGATTCGTATACTGTGAAAGGAGCAGGGGATCGATATGAGTGAAGTGAAACGGATGCGAAAAGCAAAATATGATGAACCGACCGGGTTTGAACGTTTTAACAGAGTATCAAAACCGGCGAACGCAGTTTTGAATATCGTGTTTATATTGTTGGCATTGGCATGTGTGATACCGGTTATTCTGGTGGTGGCAATTTCCTTCTCGGCGGAGGAATCCATCACGGAATATGGTTATCGCTTTATACCGAAGATCTTTTCGCTGGAAGGATATACATTCCTTATTTCCCAGAGCAAAATGATCGCCCGGGCGCTTGGGGTATCCATCTTTGTAACCATTGCAGGGACGGTGCTTGGCGTTTTGCTGACGACGCTGATGGGGTATGTGCTTTCCCGTCCGGGATATAAACTGAACGGATTTTTGACGATGGTGGTCTTTATCCCGATGGTATTTAACGGTGGTCTGGTTTCCACTTACTATGTGGTCAGCCAGCTGCTTCATTTGAAGAATACGGTGTGGGCGCTTATCCTGCCGCTGTGTGTCTCTTCCTTTAACGTGGTAGTATGCCGGACGTTTTTTAAGACCACGGTGCCGGAGTCTTTGATTGAGTCGGCCAAAATGGATGGCGCAAGCCAGCTTACGATTTTTGCAAAAATCGTGCTGCCCATTTCCAAACCGGTACTGGCGACCATCGGATTGTTCCTTTGTTTCTCGTACTGGAACGACTGGTATCAGTCTATGCTCTACATTGAGGATGCGGCGCTTTATTCGCTGCAGGCGCTCTTAAACGCAATCCTGACCAATATCCAAATGCTGGCGAAGAACGCGGCCACCATGGGACTTGGCGCGGCGGAGATGCTGGCGCAGATGCCGCAGGAGGCGGCACGTATGGCGATCGTGGTGATCATTGTAGCGCCCATTGCCTGTGCATATCCCTATTTCCAGAAATATTTCATATCCGGACTTACTCTGGGCGCAGTGAAGGGATAATAAAAACCGGTAACAGGCCGCTTTATATGATGCGGCTGTGATCATAAAAAATGAACAGGAGGATTTTTATGAAAAGGAAAAGTCTAAACAAACTACTTGCACTTAGCATGACGGCCGTTATGACAGCCGGGGTACTGGCAGGCTGCGGCGGTTCCGACGGCGGCGGGGCAGCCACCGAGGCGCCCAAGCAGGAGGCTGAAAGCACGGATGCTGCCAGCGAGTCCAGTTCCGAAACGGAAAGCGCCGATCAGGCATCGGGTGAGGCGCCTACACTTGTATGGTGGACGGTAGGAGGCACACCTGCGGACGATTTCGAGGATGCAGTTGCGAAGATCAGCGACT
Organism: uncultured Lachnospiraceae bacterium; assembly: GCA_949076555.1. GTDB lineage: Bacteria > Bacillota > Clostridia > Lachnospirales > Lachnospiraceae > UBA3282. Next base: position 57,142 of record CARUOB010000004.1, read on the forward strand.
ACAGCGAAGAGAAAATCGGCGTCAGACTGGATGTGAAGATTGCCGGATGGGGTGATTATGACACGAAGATGAACACGATCGTCAATGCCGGAGAGTATTTTGACATCATGTTCACCAACAACACAAACTACAGCAAGTTTGTTAACCTGGGCGCATTTGAGAACATCAGTGATATGGTGCAGAATGTGACGCCGGAACTGTACAGCTTTATTCCTGAAAAGCTCTGGAGCGGTGTTCAGATCCACGGCAACGTATATGCAGTGCCGACCTATAAGGATTCTTCTCTGACACAGTTCTATTATCTGGATGACCAGTATGTGCAGAAATATAATATTGACATGAGTACCTTAAAAGATCTGCCGTCCCTCGACCCGATCGTGCGCACCATCAAGGAAGGGGAAGGAAAATCTTTCTATCCTCTTATGTTGAATCAGGGTTCGCTCTGGAACGGTTTCTTTAACGAGTATGACGGACTGGCAAGCGGCATACAGGCTCTCGGCGTTAAGATTGACGACCCGGAACGCAAGGTAGTGTGCACGCTGGAGCAGGAAGAAATCGTAAAGAATCTGGAACTGCTGCATTCATGGTATATGGACGGCATTATCAATCCGGATGCAAACGTTTTGACAGAGGGACCGAAAGGCAATGCGTTCGGTAACGCACAGGGCTGGCCCAGCGCGGTGGTTCAGTGGCAGACATTGGAAGGTGTGGAGAAGTACGACGCCGTAAAGGTATTCGGACCTCTGTACACGACGGAGACGATTCAGGGTTCCATGAATGCGATTTCCGTAAATTCCAAGTACAAGGAAGAGGCGCTCAAGGTATTAGAGCTGATCAATACCGACCAGAAATTCCGTGATTTATGTGCATTCGGTGTAGAAGGAGATCACTTTGCGTATCTGGAGGACGGCAGTGTTACGCGTCTGAGAGACGACTGGACGTGGCCGGCATACACACAGGGAACTTTCTTTGTTATGAGCAACCAGGAAGGCTCCGACCCGAACCAGTGGGAGGAAGTAAAGAAGCAGAATGAAGAGGCAGCGGCATCTACATGTCTGGGATTTGCGTTAGATGTTACAAATATTCAGAATGAAGTGTCTAATGTCAATACCACATGGGATAAATATAAATACGATATGCTGACAGGCGCCTCCGACCCGGCAACAGCACTGCCGAAATGTATAGAAGAGCTTAAGGCGGCAGGGCTTGACACCGTCATAGCAGAGGCGCAGAAACAGATTGACGAGTTCTTTAAATAAGAAGGACATTGCAGCATAGTCCAACGGAAAGCTACGGTGGGTATGCGGCAAGAACACAAAGACCCCAGGCAGGAAGGCTGCCGGGGGTCTTTTGGAACGTTATAAGACTGGTTTTCTTGAAAGCCCATACGACAATCGATATAATAATATTTGTTGGTAACGGAAGGCCCGCGGCAGCGGCAGGGGATGATAAGATGAATAAATATCGGTTCGGTTTGTGGGAATACAGGATTTACAGAGCAAAATTTATCAAGATAGTCTGCTTTGTCTTTTTCATCAGCGCCATCGTTTTTTCCGGCGTGCTGATCTTTTTGATGAACACATGGATGAATGATCTGCGCCAGCAGGTGCAGGATGTCTTCATGGAGCGGGAGAGGCGGTTCGATACCATCCGCCTGCGGGCGCAGGATTATGCGAACGGCATGTATGAAGACGCGAAACTGATTGAGGACACGAAAGCCTTGTTTGATGCCGGAAGCGAGGAGGAATATATTGAGCGCCGCAAGAAAAACAGCCTGAACAGCAGTACACAGATCGGTTATATGCCTGCGGATATCAGGAAGAGGCTGATGAATCATCAGCGGCAGATTACAGGCGTGACAATGGATTCGGACAGCGGCGTCAAAGCGCTTTGGTGGGAGCATGGCAATGTCAGGATTCAGTATGGCCTGGAAGAGCCGGAAGTGTTTATGGCCAAACATTGCGGCGCGGATATCATGGTGGCATCCTGTTCCATCCGGGACCCGGCGCATATGGAACAGACGCTTGGCAGACTGGATTTCTGGGTGAACAGTCAGGATATGTACGGAGACAGGGCCGTTCCCGCGGATTGGGCGCTCGTAGACGAAGCGGGAAGGGTGCTTTTGCACAACGGACCGGATGAGCGGCATATCGGACGGCTGCTTGCATTGCACGGACAAGACCGTCAGTCCGGATGGGTCATGGAAGGAAACAGGGAGACCGCCTTTTTTATCGAACAGGTTTCCGGGGATAACGGCTATGCCTTTCTGGTGATGAAAGACATTGGTTCCATGCTGCATGACAATTATCGAACGGTGCTTGTTATGATCGCGGCCTTTGTGCTGGTGGCTCTCGGCGTGCTGGCGTGTTATTATGCAGGGCTGCAGTCCGACGCGGCCTTTATGACAATGATCATGGAGATGCTTTCTTCCATGGAACATGGCGACTTTGAACGGACGCAGGAGATCACACTGCCGGACAGGCACAGGCAGAATGAGTATAAGATCATTGCGGAAGCGCTCAAAGATGTGGGGATGAAGCTGAAAGGATTTATAGAGACAGAGTATATTCTGAAGCTGAAAGAGCAGGAGAGCCAGATGCGTGCCCTGCAGCATCAGATTAATCCGCATTTTTTGTATAATTCTCTGGAAATGCTGCAGGCAAAGGCGCTGATCAATGGGGACAGGGATATGGCGGAGGCGATCACGATGCTTGGCTCTCTGTACCGGGTACGGGTTCGAAAGACCGGCACCATCACCTTGAAGGAGGAGTTTGCTTCTCTTGAGATGTATCTGAAGATCATGTCGCTTCGCTTTGGGGACAGCTTTGTCTATCAGGTCGAAATGGAAGAGGAAATGTCGGATATTCCCACGGTAAACTTTTGGATGCAGCCTTTGGCGGAGAACTTTTTTACCCACGGATTTCGTCAGGAAAACGATTATAATCTGCTGATCGTGAGCGGAAGTATGAAGGATGCCTGTGCGGAGATATTGTTTATTGATAACGGAAACGGTGCAGAACCTTCGAGGATTAAGGATATTCGGCATAACATGATGGAGGGCGGCGATGAGGCTGGCGTAGATATCGGGCTTCGCAATGTCTATATGCGGCTGAAATATTTTTATGGCAGCGGGTTTAGAATGGATGTGGAAAATAATTCGGAAGGCGGCTTTCGTGTTTCTGTTTTGATTCCAAAAGGAGAAAAGGATGTACACATTGATGATTGTGGATGATGAATCGGCTATTTTGGAAGGAATCAGCAGATTATTAGACTGGAAGGCGCTGGGGTTTGATCAGATCAGGACGGCGAAAAGCGGCTTTGAGGTGATTTCCCATGTAGTAGACTGGAAGCCGGACATTTGTCTGATGGATGTGCGTATCGGCAATGAGTACGGGTATGATTTGATCAACCGCCTCAGTGAGATGGGCGTGCGGTCAAATTATATCATGATGAGCGGTTACGATGAATTTACCTATGCCTGTGAGGCGCTGCGCTGCGGAGCGCTTGACTATTTGCTGAAACCCGTCGACGGCGGGAAACTCTTGCAGAGAGTCAGGCAGATTATTGTGGAAAAGATGCACGGAACGATTCCGGAGGAAAACGAAGCGGAGACGGATCCGATCCTGAAACGTCCCTACCCGGAGCTGTCTCCGCTGATCCGTAAGATCGTGATGATTGTTGCCATGGAATATGGGCAGCATATATCCTTAAAAGGCATTGCCGACCGTTTCCGGATGAATCCCACTTATCTCGGGCAGATATTTATCAAGGAGACCGGGATGAAGTTTACGGAGTATCTGATGTCATACCGTATGCATGTGGCGCGCTGCCGGATTATGGAAACGGACAGTAAGATATCGGAAGTGGCGGGTGAGATTGGGTATACCAATATGAATTATTTTTATCAGCATTTTCACAATTATTACGGGATTTCCCCTCTTAAAATGCGTATGGGGGGGGGGCTGGGAGAAAGGCTAGAACACGAAGAAAAACAGGAATAGGAATATTTTATCAGGAGGCAGTGATATGGCAAAAATTATGGGAAAGAATTTACCGGATATGCCGTGGCAGGAGTCGGCAGGGGATGAGAAAATACCGGTATGGCGTTATGATGAGAACCCGATTATAGAGCGGTTTGCAACGAAGAACTCCAACAGTATTTTTAACAGTGCGGTGGTTCCCTTTGAGGATGGGTATGCGGGGGTGTTCCGGTGCGACAGCAAATCCGTCAGCATGGACATTTTTACGGGATTCAGTAAAGACGGTATCCATTGGGATATCTCGGATGAACCGATTGTCTTTCAGGGGGCGCATCCGGAGATCGCGAAGAGAGATTTCCGGTATGATCCGAGAGTGTGCTTTCTGGAGGATCGGTATTATGTAACATGGTGTAACGGATATCATGAGTATCCGACCATAGGCATCGGCTATACGTTTGACTTTCAGACATTTCATCAGTTGGAGAATGCATTCCTGCCGTTCAACAGAAACGGGGTTCTGTTCCCGCGAAAGATCGGCGGAAAGTATTATATGCTCAGCAGACCGAGCGACAACGGGCATACCCCCTTTGGCGATATTTTCTTGAGCGAAAGTCCCGATTTGAAGTATTGGGGGTGCCACCGCCATGTGATGGGCACGATCAAAGGCGACTACTCTGCATGGCAGTGTACCAAAATCGGCGCCGGATGTGTGCCGATCGAGACGGATGAAGGGTGGCTTTTGATCTACCATGGCGTCATCAACACCTGCAACGGATTTGTCTATCGGGCCGGATGCGCGCTGCTTGATTTGGAGGAGCCGTGGAAGGTGCTTAAGAGAACCAGAAATTATATTTTAGCGCCCCATGAGCTATATGAATGTGTGGGAGACGTGCCAAATGTGGTATTCCCCTGCGCGGCATTGACAGATGCGGCCACAGGCAGGATCGCCATCTATTACGGATGCGCGGATACGGTAACCGGGCTGGCATTTACGACGGTGGATCGTTTGATGGAAGCGATGGAGTAAGGAGATTCGGATAAAGAGCAGAAAGGAGACATGTATGATAATACTGCCAAGACCCGGGAAGCTGGAAGAGAGAGAGGGGTTTTACGAGGTTGGCTTTAAGAGCCGGATCGTCATAGGCGAGACCCTTTGCGACAACGCCATGACATATGCGGGCCTGCTGCAGACGTGTCTGGAGAAAAGCACCGGTATGCACTGCGCGGTGGTCAGAGGGCAGAGCGGACCGGGAGATATCCTGCTTTCGCGCAGTGCTGCGCTTAAGGAACAGGAATATCATTTGACCGTGGAAAAAGACGGTATCCGCATTGTGGGCGGTGACGGTGCGGCGGTGCTTTACGGGGTACAGACACTCCGGCAGATGTTAGAGCAGTACGGATGTGTTATACCCTGCGTCAGGATTGAGGACGCACCGGATATGCCGGTCCGGGGATACTTTTTTGACCAGACGAGAGGGCGCGTGCTGACGCTTAAGTCATTGAAGAGACTGGTTGACCATATTAGTCGATATAAAATCAATCAATTGCAGCTATATGTGGAGCACACGTATCTGTTTCGTGACCTGACCGAGATGTGGCGGGACGAGACGCCGCTTACGGCGCAGGATATTCTGGAGCTGGATGCATACTGCCGCGGACTGCATGTGGAGCTGGTTCCCTCGATGGCAAGTTTCGGGCATCTGTATACGCTTCTTTCCACGAGGAGTTATGGCGATTTGTGCGAGCGCAGCCACCCATGGACAGAGCCTTTTTCTTTCAGCGGCAGAATGGACCATCACACGCTGAATCCGACGGATGCGCGGGCGCTTGCGCTGATCAAGGGAATGATTGCCGAGTACGGGGCCTTGTTTACCTCTGACAAGTTTAATATCTGTGCGGACGAGACCTTTGATCTGGGAAGCGAGAAATCCAGAGAGACGGCTGAGCGTGAAGGCGTGTCCGAGATGTACATTGGTTTTGTAGGGGAACTGTGCCGTTTTCTGGTGGAACAGGGAAAGCGGCCCATGTTTTTCGGGGACATTATCTGCGGCAATCCGGAGTTCATAAACCGGCTTCCGGCAGATACCCTGTGCCTTACATGGGGATATGCACCGGAGCAGAGAGAGGATGAATGCCGCGCCATGGCGCAGGCGGGGGCGAACCAGTATCTGTGTCCGGGCGTATGCGGGTGGAATCAATGGATCAATCTGATCGAAAACGCTTATCGGAATATCACACGCATGTGCGGATATGGGATGAAATATCATGTACAGGGCATTCTGAATACGGACTGGGGCGATTTCGGACATATCAACGATCCGGTTTTCTCGGTGCCGGGGATGATATACGGGGCCGCCTTTTCATGGAATCATGAGGACACAGGGTTTGAGGAAATCAACCGTCAGATATCGCTGTTGGAATATGGGGATGACTCGCAGGCTTTGGTGGGACTGATGGACCAATTGGCAAAGCAGTCGTTGTTTAGCTGGTGGGCGGCCGTATCTTATTATGAGAAACAGGCGCTTCATTACAACCCGAAGGACGATGCGGCCATATTCGCATCGGTGGAGCGGCAAGAAGAGGTGGCCGCGGCGGAACACAAGATTCGGCTTCTGATGCGGCAGATCAAAGAAACGGCGGTGCATCTGCGGGAAGATTCCAAGCCGGTCATAGAGTCCCTTGTGCTTGCGGGGGAAGCGATCGATATCTGGAACAGGGCAGGAGCTTTTCTGTATGAAAAAGAGCGAGGCGGCGCCTGGAACGAAGAAGAGGCGTCTAGTCTTGCGGGCAGACTGGAGTACTGGTTCATGGCTTATAAGGAGCAATGGAGGAAGTGCAGCAGGGAAGGGGATCTGCACCGCATAGCCCAAATTATGTTCTGGTACGCGGACTGTCTGCGGGGGAAATAAACGTAACAGTATCATATGACATTACAACAACAGGGAGAAAATGAAGATGCATTTTTTAGACAAGAGAGTCAATGTGATTTGTGAGGAATTAAAAAAAATTAAGATCAAACAGAGATTTCCCGTGGAGGATTGGGAGTATAAAGAGGGAAACTTTGTGCATCCTGCGGATGCCGGAGCCGACGGGACAGACTTTCAGAAGTTTGACTGCAGGAATATGCACTGGTATGGCAAAGACCGTCATTACTGGTTTAAGACTTTGTGGAAGGTGCCGGAGGAACTGGAGGGGAAACCCATGTGGCTTCATGTGGCCACCCAGATTGACGAGTGGGATGACGGTAAGAATCCGCAATTTCTGCTGTTTGTGAACGGGGAGGCGGTGCAGGGCATCGACATGAACCACAGAGAGGTGTTTCTGCGAGGAGAGGCGAAGGCCGGGGAAGAACTGCTCATCGAGCTGCAGGCCTATACGGGAACGCTGCACACGGAGTTTAATCTGATTGCGGAAATGCGGGAGATCGACGCGGCGATTGAGAAGCTCTACTATGACCTCTGGGTACCGCTGGCAGCTTTTCCCAGAATGGATAAAGAGGACAGGAACCGCAAGGAGATAGAGGAGATCTTAAACACTGCCGTGAACTTCTTAGATCTCAGGACGCCCTATTCGGCAGAATTTTACGATACCTTAAAGCAGGCTTCGGACTATCTTGACAAGGCGCTGTATTCGGACATGGCGGGGTATCGGGACGTCATAGCCACCTGTATCGGACATACCCATATCGACGTGGCGTGGTGGTGGACGGTGGAACAGACCAGAGAAAAAGTCGGCCGCAGTTTTGCCACGGTATTAAAGCTGATGGAGGAATATCCGGGCTATAAGTTTATGTCCAGCCAGCCGCAACTTTATGCTTTCCTGAAAGAGCGCTATCCTGAACTGTATGCAAGGGTGAAAGAGCGCATCGCGGAAAAGCGCTGGGAGCCGGAAGGCGGCATGTGGGTGGAGGCGGACTGCAATCTGACCTCCGGGGAGTCTCTGGTCCGCCAGTTCATGTACGGCAAGCGCTTCTTCAAAGAGGAGTTTGGCGTGGATAACCGGATATTATGGCTGCCCGATGTGTTCGGGTATTCGGGGGCGCTTCCGCAGATCATGAAAAAGTGCGGCATCGACTATTTCATGACCACGAAACTTGCGTGGAACCAGTTTGACAAAGTGCCGTATGATACGATGATCTGGCGCGGCATAGACGGATCGGAAGTACTGACCCACCTGATCACAACGCTGGGGGTTGGACAGCCCGTTTCCGATTACTTTACAACCTACAACGGCATGCTTCATCCGGATGCCATCATGGGGGGCTGGCAGCGCTATCAGAACAAGGACATCAACAACGACATTTTGATTTCCTACGGTTATGGTGACGGCGGCGGCGGGCCCACCAGAGAAATGCTGGAAACCTCTGTCCGCATGGAGAAGGGAATCAAAGGGATTCCGGCGGTGCGCCAGGAGTTTTCCCGGACATTTTTTGATGAACTGCAGGAGCGGGTCGGAAACCATAAGAGACTTCCGGTATGGGAAGGGGAGTTTTATTTTGAATACCACAGAGGGACGCTGACCTCCATGGCGCGCAATAAACGGGGCAACCGAAAGGCGGAATTTGGACTGATGGATCTGGAATTTCTGTCCGTGCTGACCATGCAGAGTATGCCTTATCCGCAGGAAGAGCTGGATGCCATGTGGAAGACGGTGCTTTTAAACCAGTTCCATGATATTCTGCCCGGCTCCGCCATTCATGAAGTGTACGAGGTCACGAAAAAGGAATATGAAGAGCTGGCATCACGGATGGCGCAGATGGCGCAGGAGCGCCGGAAAGCGGCTGCCGGGGAGGGAGATGCGGTGACCGTCTTTAATACGGTAGGCAGAGTGAGGGATGACGTCGTATGCCTTGGCGACTTTGAGGCGGAGGCAGTTATGGACAGCGACGGCACATGTTATCCGGTGCAGAAGACCAGAGACGGCAGCATTGCGTATATAAGTAATCTGCCTTCCAAAGGGTACAAATCCTATACGGCGGCAAAGGCATCCGCTGTGCCAAAACCGTTTGTCCTGTCGGGCAAGTATGAGCTGGAAACGCCGTTCTACCGGGTGAAACTGGATGAACAGGGCATGATTACAGGCCTTTATGACAAGGAAAACGACAGGGAAGTGATACAGCCCGGCAAGCGTGCGAATCTGATGCGCATGTATGAGGATAAGCCGATTTATTATGACAATTGGGATATCGATATTTTCTATACCGAAAAGTATTGGGATGTGGAAAATCTGGAGCAGATGGAGTGGACGGAAATGGGTCCTGTCCGTGCGGCGCTCGAACTGACGAGGAAGGAGTCGAACTCTACCATCCGGCAGAAGATCATGTTCTATGCGGACAGCCGCAGGATCGAGTTTGAAACCCATGTTGACTGGAAAGAGCACCAGACCTTGTTAAAGGTGCATTTTCCGGTGGCGGTGCATACGGACGAAGCGGTATTTGACGTGCAGTTCGGCAATCTGACGAGAAAGACACACCGGAATACAAGCTGGGATGTGGCGCGGTTTGAAAGCTGCGGTCAGAAATGGATAGATCTCTCGGAAGGGCACTATGGCGTGTCCCTGCTCAATGACTGTAAGTACGGACATTCCGTACAGGATGCGGATATGGCGCTGACTTTGATCAAATCAGGCATTGAACCAAACCCGGTGGCCGATCAGGAGGAACACGTATTTACCTACGCGCTGTATCCTCATGCGCAGGGTTGGCGTGCGGCCGGTACGGTGGATGAGGCTTATAAGCTGAACCAGCCGCTTGTGGCGCAGCCAAATACCGCGGCGGGACCGGCATACTCTTTCGCGTCGGCGGATCATGACAATGTGATACTCGAGACGATTAAGAGGGCGGAAGACGGCGAAGGGACGATTCTTAGAATGTATGAATCCGAAAATGCCTATACAAAGGCGAAGCTGACGGTTCATGCCGACTTTGCGAAAGCATATATTTGTAATCTGCTGGAAGAGAGGGAATATGAGGCCGCCGTCACGGGAAATGTGATCGATGTTGTGTTAAAGCCTTATGAAGTCATAACAGTCAGAATCCAATAAGCAGGTACCACAAAAGGCCGCCAACCGGCGGCCTTTTGGTATTCTCTGATGTAAAAGGTATCCCACATGTCGTTCCTACAGGATGGTGTCCACCATAGAACCCATGGTCGGGGCGTTTACGCCGCTACCGCCGTTATTGTAGGTCTGCTTATTCAGGGCGTCTCCCTGTGTCGCATATCGGTAAATTTGGTTGACTCTATCAGTCATCTTCTCTGCGGCGGAGTAAGCGCCGGTAAACAGATTCTTGACGCTGCTCATATCCGCGTCTTTAAATTTCTTCTCATCGATAGACAGTGTCTTATCGGAGTTTACGGTAACGCCGAATCTGGAGAATGCACTCTTATTATTGCTTATGATGTTTTTCAGGTATCCGGCCTGATTGACTACGTTGGAGTTCGCGCTCTTGTCAGTGTTCTTGATCAGCGCATTGTAATCTTCCACGAAGGAGGAGAACGCCTTGTAGACTTCGTCCTTATTGCTGTTGCTGATATTCATGGCGCTCAATTTCTCGATGGACTTGTAAAGCGTATCCGCAGCAGCCGCCGAGGAAGCGTCCGTCACGGTCTTGTTTTTATCTTTATCCTTCGTGGAGGAGGTGCCGGAGGTACTTGTCGATGAGCCGACACCCGCATATTTGGCTTTGGAGGAGGTGACGGATTCGCCGTCCCCGGCAGCTCTGTAAATCTGGCTTGCTTTATTGACTGCCTTGTCCGCGAAGGAGCCGATACCGCCAAAGAGCGTTTTCACCGTCCCGCCCTTTCCGTGTTCCGTGTCGGCGAGGACTTTCTTCATGGTATCCTCGTCGAAAGACAGTGTCCTGTCGGAGTTTAAGGTGATGCCGACCTTGGAAAAGAGCTTGTAATTACTGTAGTAGGAGTTATATAAAGAATCCGCCTGCTTCTGTACCGTGGTGTTGTCGCTCTTATCCGCGCTCTTCATCAGGCTGTTATAATCCTTGATAAAAGCGGAAACCGAGTCCGTGATTTTGTCGATGTTTTCTTCACTCCGGTCGTCGTAGTTCAACGAGCCGAGAGCGGAGGCGGATTTGTAGAGAGACGCCGCGGCGGATGCGGAAGCGCTGTCTTTGATCTTTCCTGCCTTTTTTTTGTCAACTTCCCCGGACTCCTCCGCTTCCTGTTTTTCCAGTTTCGCGTAGTAAGACTTCATCATTTTTCCGTAGCTGCCGTTTTTGATGGCGGCGTAATCGCCCAGAAGAGAACTCACCCCTCCGGCATTATCCCCGCCGCTCATGCCGCCGAGCAGCGTGGAGTAGGTGTCTGCCATTCCTGAATTTAAACCGTTTAAACTGATTCCCATGTTATAGCCCTCCTTGTCATGATAGTTGACATCCGTGTCATGTATATGTTTGTTCCATATTTTCCTATATCTATTATTTCGTCTTTTTAGCCGATTTGTAAAGAGGTTTGGAGAAAAAATATTCACAAAAAATGCTCCAAAATCGCATACGGAGCTAATTTACTCGCACAATAGTGCAAAGCTGAAATGTTACACAAAAATTTTCAGATTTTTCTTGACAATGTCACAAAAATGTGCCCATGGGATTTGAAGTGTCTAAAATACACAAAAAAAGCGGTAAAAGAGAAATAAATAAAAGCAACATGGCGACAAATATTTTATATTGTTGACACAAATTGTTAAAAATGCTATAGTAATAGAAACGTATAAAAGTAAAAAGTGACAAAAATATAAAAAGGAAAGGGCTTTCGCGTTTTGTCCATATTGCAAGGAATGCAGGTGTATAATTTGTGCATGTTAACGTGGAGCTTTTACAATCGGGCGCGCGTGGCTGCCCGCCTTTTTTATGAGAAAGGAGAGCGTTATGGGATTTTTTCAAAATATTTTCGGGAACGGAAATAAGGAAGAGATCATACCGATTTGTGCGCCCGTGGCAGGGAAGCTCGTTCCTTTAAGCGAGGTCAGTGATCCTACGTTTTCTGACGGTATCTTGGGACAGGGGGCGGCAGTCATTCCTACGGAAAATCAGTTTTTCTCTCCCGTGGACGGTACGGTCAACACGGTGTTTCCTACCGGACATGCGGCGGCGCTCACCTCTGCGGAAGGTGTGGAGGTATTGCTGCATATCGGGCTGGATACGGTGAAGCTGAACGGAAAACATTTTACCATTCATGTAGAGGAAGGCCAGCAGGTCAAAAAGGGAGATCTGCTTCTGGAGGCGGATCTGGAACAGATCAAGGCCGAGGGATTTGACACGATCACACCTGTTATTGTCTGCAACACGGAAGAATTTTCAGAAATCATGATGGCGCGTGGCAATAAGGTGTCGGTTGGGGATACGATCATAAATATCAGAAAAGAATGATGTCGTTTTGAGGGAGATTTAAATGGATAGGTATAGCGGAAAGAGCGTGATGAGAGGGATTGCCATAGGAAGGATTTACCTCTATCAGAAGGTTGATATTCAGGTGACGGATCAGAAGATAGCGGACCCGGCGGCTGAGAAGGAGCGGCTTTTTTCTGCCGTAGAGCAGGCGAAAACGCAGCTTACGAGGCTTTATGACGATGCTCTGCAGAACGTGGGAGAGGATCACGCGGCTATCTTTGACGTACACAAAATGCTTCTGGAGGATGAGGACTATCTGGAAGCTGCTACAGGGGAGATAGAAAACGGCTTCAACGCGGTGTACGCGGTAGATCAGGCGGGCACGCAGTTCGCGGAGCTGTTTGCGTCGATGGACGACGAGTATATGAGAGGAAGAGCGGCGGATATCCGGGATATCTCCAGGAGAGTGATCCGCATTCTTCTCGATCTGCCGGAGGAGGAGATCAACTCGGATGAACCGGTGGTTCTGGTGGCTGAGGACCTGACACCCAGCGAGACGGTGAAACTTGACAAGAGAAAGATTTTGGGATTTGTGACAGTGAAAGGCTCGGCAAATTCCCACACGGCGATTCTGGCCAGAAGCATGAATCTGCCGGCGCTGGTGAATGTAGACATCGGCCTTTCGGAAGAACTGCACGGGAAGACCTGCGTGGTGGACGGATTTGAGGGCGAACTTCTGGTGGAGCCTGAGGAGGGGATACTTGCCGACAAGGTTGTACGCAAAAACCAGTGGGTAGCCGATCTGGAAGCGCTTGAGAAACTGAAAGGGCAGGACAATGTCACCCGGAGCGGAAAGCGGATCGACATTTTTGCGAATATCGGCAACGTGGCGGACGCAGACGCGGCCTGTGCGGCGGATGCCGGAGGAATCGGCCTTTTCAGAAGCGAATTTCTCTATCTGGGGAGAGAGACATTTCCCTCGGAGGAGGAACAGTACGCGAGCTATAAGGCTGTTCTCGAGAAGATGGAAGGAAAGAAAGTAGTGATCCGCACGATGGATATTGGGGCGGATAAGAAAGTGGACTACTTTGGACTGGAGCCGGAAGAGAATCCGGCGCTCGGATACCGGGCAATCCGCATCTGTCTGGACAGAGAGGAGATATTCATCACCCAGCTTCGGGCGCTCTACCGTGCGGCGGCCCATGGTAAGCTGGCCATCATGTTCCCCATGATCATATCCGTGGATGAGGTACAGCGGATCAAGCAGATCGTGGAGATGGTGAAGGAGGAGCTTACAAAAGAAGGCTATCCCGTGGGAGAGGCGGAGCTTGGCATTATGATTGAGACTCCGGCGGCGGCTGTGATTTCAGATAAATTAGCGAAAGAAGTGGACTTTTTCAGCATAGGCACCAACGATCTCACGCAGTATACGCTGGCGGTAGACCGGCAGAATCAGAAATTGGAAGGGATCTGTGATACCCACCATGAGGCGCTTATGCGGTTGATTGAGATGACTGTGAAAAATGCCCATGAAGCGGGCATCTGGGCAGGCATCTGCGGAGAACTGGGAGCCGATACGGAGCTGACAGAGTGGTTTTTAAAGATAGGTGTTGATGAGCTGAGCGTTGCGGCGTCAGCAGTGCTAAAGGTACGTGGGGCGGTGAGAGCGCTGCCATAAATACCCGGATGCGGAAGCGTTTCCGGGGGTACATATAATTTAAGGAGGGAGGATATAAGAAATGAGGGATTTTACTTATGTAATCAAGGATCCGGTGGGGCTGCATGCCAGACCTGCGGGTCTGCTGGTAAAGAAGGCGGGCGAGTTTGCCAGCAGGATTACGATCGAGTCCGGGGGTAAAAGCGCGGAGGCGAAGAAGCTGATCATGCTGATGGGACTCGGAGTTAAGCAAGGTGCGGAGGTTGTCTGCCGGATCGAAGGCGAGGACGAGGATGCCGCTTATGAAGCGCTCGCAAATTTCTTCAAAGAGAACTTATAACATTTAGAATGACTGGGAGGTAGTGTTTTATGATGAAATATTTACAGAAATTAGGGAAATCCCTGATGCTGCCGGTGGCATGTCTGCCAATCTGCGGTATTCTGATGGGAATTGGTTATGCGCTGTGTCCGGAGACGATGCAGGGCGGTGATATAGCGGGAACCGGCTTTTTAAGTCTTCTGGGCTTCTTCCTCGTAAAAGCGGGCGGTGCTCTGATTGACAATATGGCTTGGCTTTTTGTTATCGGTGTAGGTGTAGGTATGGCGGATGACCATGACGGTACGGCGGGTCTTGCGGCGCTGGCATCCTGGCTGATGATAACGAATCTGCTGGCAGTGGGCAATGTTACGACACTGATGCCTTCTATCGCGGATAACGCAAGCAAATCTCTTGCTTTTGCAAAAATCGGGAATCCGTTTATCGGTATTCTGGCAGGCGTCATCGGCGCAAGCTGCTACAACAAATTTAAAGGCACACAGCTGCCGGATTGGCTTTCCTTCTTCAGCGGCAAGCGCTGCGTAGCTATTATTTCGGGCGTGGTTTCCATTCTGGCATCGGCGATCCTGCTGTTTGTATGGCCGATCGTGTTCGGCGCACTGATCGCAGTAGGCCAGGGTATTGTCGGAATGGGCGCAATAGGCGCAGGTATCTACGCTTTCCTGAACCGTCTGCTGATCCCTACGGGTCTGCACCATGCACTGAACAACGTGTTCTGGTTTGACACCATCGGGCTCGGTGACCTGACCCACTTCTGGGCGGGCGAGACAAGTGCGGATGTTAGTTGGAGTCTTGGTATGTACATGTCGGGATTCTTCCCTTGTATGATGTTTGGTATTCCGGGTGCCGCGCTGGCTATGATCCAGACGGCAAAGAGCAACAAGAGAAAAGTAGCGATCGGTCTGGCCGGATCTGCGGCAGTCTGTGCTTTTATCTGCGGCGTTACGGAGCCCTTCGAGTTCGGTTTCATGTTCCTTGCACCGATGCTGTATGTGATTTACGCTCTGCTTTACGGAATTTTTACAACCATTACCGTACTGCTCGGCTTCCGTGCAGGCTTCAGCTTCTCGGCGGGCGCGACGGATCTGGTTTTCTCGTCGTTCCTTCCCGGCGCGGCGAAGACTTGGATGATTATTCCTCTCGGTATCGCAGCGTTTGCAGTGTTCTATGTGGTGTTCCGCTTCGCGATTGTGAAGTTTGACTTAAAGACACCCGGCAGAGAGGACGATGATGTGGAGGCGGAGAAGAAAGCGGTTCTCGCCAACAGCAATTTCACCGAAGTGGCTTCTATCATTCTGGAAGGCCTCGGCGGCAAGGGCAATGTGAAGTCTCTTGACAACTGTATTACAAGACTTCGTCTGGAAATTAACGACTATACACAGGTAGATGAGAAGAAGATCAAGTCTGCAGGCGTGGCAGGCGTTATGAGACCCAGCAAAACTGCGGTGCAGGTTATTGTAGGTACCAAGGTGCAGTTTGTGGCAGATGAAATGAAGAAGATGCTGTAAGGCATTTGGAAAGTTTTAAAGTTGAAAACATGAAATGTGTGTTATACGGGCAGCCTCTTGCGGGGCTGCCCGTTGACGTAGATGCATTTTGCTGAATGTCCGGAAAGGAGCGTATATTCTACATGCTTTTAGAGAAGCTGCAGGCACAGGACAAT
This sequence comes from uncultured Lachnospiraceae bacterium, assembly GCA_949076555.1. Taxonomy (GTDB): domain Bacteria; phylum Bacillota; class Clostridia; order Lachnospirales; family Lachnospiraceae; genus UBA3282. The sequence goes on from CARUOB010000004.1 coordinate 73,123, forward strand.
TTTACAAACAACGAAAAAGAGGTGGCCGGATATGTTCTGGATCATATGGATCAAATTCCGGAAATGTCGAGCGCGGAACTTGCGCAGGCTTCTTTTACCAGCAAGGCTACCGTCGTTCGTTTAAGTCAGAAACTCGGACTTGCCGGATATCAGGAGTTCCGGCTTAAACTGGTGGAGGAGATTAATCAGAAGAACCGGCTTTCACGGATGCTTGAGGGGGAACCCATTACAGATCAAAGCACTTATACGGATATTATTCACACACTGCCCGTTCTGTATGACAAGGCAGTGACGAACACACGGCTTGCCCTTGATAAAAACGTCATGAACCGGATTAACGGCGTGATACAGAGAGCGGATTGTATCGATATTTACGGTACGGGTATCAGCTATATACTGGCACAGTCGGCTGTGTTCAAGTTTGCCACGCTGGGACTGGAATGTTCGGCCTATGAGAGTATCAATGGCCATTATCTGGCGGCCAGAAAGAATAAAAAAACGATTGCTTTTTTAATCAGCTTTACGGGTGCGAACCGGGCCGTGATTCAGATGGCAAAATATCTTCGGGAAGGGACGAATAATTATGTGGTAGGGCTGATGGGCCCGCATAATCAGGTGATTCGCGAATGGTGTCATGAAGTCGTAGAGATTCCCAACCGGGATTCGCTGCTCAGTCTGGATGTAATCACTTCTTTTTCCGCCGTCACCTATGTACTGGATATTTTCTTTTCCCTGCTTCTTGCCAGACGTTATGAGGAGCACGCGAAATCGTCGCTGGAAATGCTGACGCATATGGATCTGCTGCTTGATCGAACAAAAAAAGACGCTTGAAACGGTATAATAAATGATGACTTTGGACCTTTGTTGCAGAGACGGAGGTCCTTTTTTTATGAATTTTGAAACGGTGAAACTATCGCCATTCCATTTATTGTCGGAAAGAATCTCCCTGTGTTATATTCGGTTTAACAAAGAACAGACCGGGTGAGAAGTATAAGCGCTTTACGACATGGAAGGTATGGAAAAAAGAGACAGGAGGGAATGGCAATGGGAAAATACCATGAGCTGGCAAAAGAGATTGTAAAATATGTCGGTGGCAAAGAAAACATTTCAGGGCTGGTACATTGTATCACACGGCTTCGTTTTACGTTAAAGGACGAGTCGAAGGCGAAGGATGATGTGCTAAAGGCTATGGAAGGCGTCGTTACGGTGATGAAAAGCGGCGGACAGTATCAGGTGGTGATTGGCAATCATGTGCCGGAGGTGTTTGAGGATGTGATGGAACTGATCGGCTTGCAGGAGGGAGACAGCAGAGGCGGGGATGAGAAGAAAGGCAGGCTGTTAGACAGAGCCATCGATGTGGTATCCGGCATTTTTCAGCCTATTCTTGGTATTATGGCTGCCTGCGGTATGTTAAAAGGATTGAATACGCTGCTTGTGGCCCTTGGGCTTTACAGCGCTGAGTGCGGCGGTTATCTGATCATCAATGCGGCAGGCGATGCCTTGTTTACGTTTCTTCCGCTGTTTCTCGGTTATACGGCGGCAAAGAAATTTGGTTTAAAGCCCATGCTTGGCCTCGCCATCGGTGCGGCCATGTGTTATCCGGGAATCCAGGCGGGAACCCTGTCTGCAGGGATGGAGCCTATGTACAGCTTACTGGACGGAACCATGTTTGCCTCTCCGGTGTACATTAACTTTTTTGGAATACCCGTCATTTCCGTGGACTATACGGGAACGGTTATTCCGGTTATTCTGGCGGTATGGTTTGCGTCTAAATGTGAGAAGTTTTTTAACAAACTGATTCCGGATCTGGTTAAATTTTTCTTTGTGCCTATGCTGACCTTACTGGTGACGCTGCCGGTATCCGTGATCTTCTTAGGGCCGGTTGCAACTTTTGGGTCCACGCTGATTTCGGAGTTTACATTGACGATTCGCGGTTTCAGTCCGCTGCTCGCAGGCGCAATTGTGGGATTAACCTGGCAGATTCTTGTGATTTTCGGCATGCACTGGGGATTTATCCCTGTTTATATTAACAATGTTATGACGCTTGGATATGACAATGTGATGATGCCTTTTTTCGCCTGCACCTTTGCAACCTCCGCGGTTGTACTGGCGATTTTCTTTAAGACAAAGGATAAGAAGCTGCGGGAAATGGCAATCCCCAACTTTATCTCCGGCATTTTCGGGGTGACTGAGCCTGCTATTTACGGTATTTTGCTTCCGCTTAAAAAGCCGTTTATCATCAGCTGTATTGCAGGAGGGATCGGCGGTGCGTTCTACGGACATTTCAACTTCCGCAAGTTTATTTTAGGCGGCATGGGAATCTTTGAACTGCCCAATATGATGAATCCGGATGGAACGATGGGAAATATCATTGTGGCTTTTGCCGGTATAGCCATTTCCATGGCGGCAGGCTTTTTGCTTACGATGTTGTTTTATAAGGATAAGCCGCAGACAGTGCAGGCAGAGGTGTCAGAAACGGCGGGGTCAGAGACAAATGTCGTTACAGTGAAGGGAAAAAAGGAGAAGATCGTGCTCGCAAGTCCTTTGAAAGGAAAGGTTCTGCAACTGTCAGAGGTGAAGGATGAGGCGTTCTCCTTGGGTGTTTTGGGAAAAGGAGCAGCGATTGAGCCGGAAGAAGGCGTACTTTATGCGCCGGCAGACGGAACGGTCTCCGCATTGTTCCCCACAGGCCATGCAATTGGACTTACCACACAGACCGGATTGGAGCTTCTGATGCATGTGGGAATGGATACCGTACAATTGGACGGAAAAGGCTTTCAGGCTTTTGTGGAAACAGGCGAAGCGGTAAAGCGGGGACAGAAGCTCCTTGCGTTCGATATGGATCTGATCAGCAAGGCCGGCTATAGTCTGGCAACACCTGTACTGGTGACGAACTGTGATGAATTTGAGCAGGTGGAGATTACGGAGGCGAAAGAGGTTTTGGCAGGAGATTCACTGCTGTGTGTCATGTAGTGAGAGGAGGCAGAAGGATGCGGGAAGATTTTTTGTGGGGCGGCGCCATGGCAGCCAACCAGTGCGAGGGCGGCTGGCAGGAAGGTGGCAGGGGCATGGGTCTTGTGGATGTTATCCCTTACGGGGAGAACCGGATGCCTGTTATGGAAGGCCACATGGACTACCGGGATCTTCCGGAAGACACTATTTTTCCGGGGAGAGAGGCAATTGACCTGTACGGACACTATAAGGAAGATATCGCGCTCTTTGCGGAAATGGGCTTTAAATGTTATCGGTTTTCTTTTTCCTGGTCCCGGATTTTTCCCACCGGGGAAGAAACGGAGCCAAATGAAGAAGGACTGAAATATTATGAGACGCTGATTGATGAGCTTCTACGGTATGGCATAGAGCCGGTAGTGACGATCTGTCATTTTGATATGCCGCTGCATCTTGTGGACAAATACGGCTCCTGGCGAAACCGCAGGATCATTGATTTTTATCTGAATTACTGCCAGACGGTTTTCCGCCGCTTTAAGGATAAAGTGCGATATTGGATTACGTTCAATGAAATCAATATGCTGATGCATCTGCCCTTTATGGGCGCCGGAATCCGTTTTGAGAAAGGCGAGGATGAGACTTTCATAAAATATCAGGCGGCGCACAATGAACTGGTTGCTTCCGCCTATGCCGTCAAGCTGGCACGTGAGATCAATCCCAGATTCCGGGTAGGCTGTATGCTGGCCGCCGGAAGCGTGTATCCTTATAGCTGCAGACCGGAGGATGTGTGGGAGAGTATGAAAAAAGACCGGGAGAACTATTTCTTCATAGATGTGCAGGTAAGGGGCGAATATCCGGCTTATGCGGAAAAGTTTCTGGAGCAGGCGGGCATCCGCTTGGAAATGGGACCTTGGGACAGGAAAATTTTAAAGGAGCACACGGTGGATTTTATTTCTCTGTCCTACTACAATAGCCGCTGTGTACGGGCAGACGGACAGGGAGAGGCGTCAGGAGGAAATGTATTTGCCTCGGCAAAGAATCCCTATCTGGAATGCAGTCAGTGGGGATGGCCAATTGACCCGATGGGACTGCGCATCACCTTAAATGCGCTCTATGACCGTTATCAGAAGCCGCTGTTTATCGTAGAAAACGGTCTGGGAGCTAGGGATGAGCCGGGGCAGGACGGAAAGATTGAGGATGATTACCGGATTGACTATCTGAAAGCCCATATCAGGGCTATGATGGCGGCAGTGGATGAGGACGGTGTGGATTTGATCGGGTATACGCCGTGGGGCTGCGTGGATCTGATCAGCGCTACCACAGGTGAAATGTCTAAACGATACGGCTTGATCTATGTGGACAAAGACGACAGCGGAAACGGCACGCTGAAACGCATGCGGAAAAAGTCTTTTTCATGGTATCGTGAAGTCATTGCATCCAACGGGAAAAATTTAAAATAGAAAGAATGGGATGACTCCCGCATATATTGGAAATGAGAAGATACGGCGGGAGACTGCAATGACTGAAAAGAGGAAGTGGAACGACAAGTTTTGGCTTGCGATGAGGGAACTGGAGCATAAAATACAGCGGGAGAACAGGGGCCGGACTGCTGGCGGCTGGCCCGAGCCGGAAAAAGTGGAGGCGTGGAATGAGGAGCGTCAGAGGCAGCGGGGCTGCGGACAGTACTGCGGCTCCGTGAGCGCGGCGGAGCGTTCCCAGACGAAAAAAGAGTATAAACGGGAGCAGTTTCTGAAAAACGTAGCTGTGCAGACTGCGAAATCGGCGGCCTTTCTGCTGGCGTCTGTGGCCTTGATTCAGGGGATCGCGAGATTCCTGCCTGAGTCCATCACCGTGAGCAGTTCCGTGGGCGGAAGAGAACTGCCGATTTACTGTGTGGAGACGGATAAGAAGCAGGTGGCGCTCAGCTTTGATGCGGCGTGGGGAAATGAAGACACACCGCGTATTTTGGAGACTCTGAAAAAACACAATGTGAAAGTGACGTTTTTCATGACGGGCGGATGGGTGGAATCCTACCCTGAAGATGTGAAGGCGATTCTGGCGGACGGCCACGATCTGGGTAATCACAGCGAGAACCATAAAAACATGTCCCAGCTCTCCGACGAACAGTGTCAGGAAGAGCTGATGAAAGTACATACCAAGGTGCAGGAACTTACGGGGTACGAGATGTGCCTGTTTAGGCCTCCCTACGGGGATTATGACAATCATGTCATAACGAACGCGCAAAAATGCGGGTATTATCCGATCCAGTGGTCGATCGATTCTCTGGACTGGAAAGACTACGGCGTGGACGACATTGTGAAACGGGTGGTGGAGTCCGACAAGCTGAACAACGGGGCGATCATTCTCATGCACAACGGGGCGAAGTACACGGCGGACGCGCTTGACGCGGTGATCACCGGATTGCAGGATAAGGGCTATGAGCTGGTGCCCATCTCACAGTTGATCTACAAAGATAAATACCACATGAAGGCCGATGGGACACAGGTGTCGGGGGAGTAGAAAGCAACCCAACCTTTTATATTCATACCAGAGTACCTCACGCGCGAGGCCGGAAAATCTCATGTAAGAGAAACTCCGGCCTCGTGTTTTGTGGTTTATACAAGAAGTTTTATGGATAATTCGTAAGTTTTGCTCTCCCCGGCTTTTAGTACCTGAATATCGCGTTTGTGCGTAAAATCATTGTCTTCATCGGCATAGATGGCGGCGCCGTTCCATGGCTCGATACACAGGAACGGGGCACCTGCGTTTGCGGGCGTCCAGAAAGCAATCGTAGAGAAGTCGGGATAGTCTACCTGAATACCCTTTCCGGCAGGATTCACAAGCTGTACGCTTCTCGATTTCATATGGGGAAATACCAGCGCGTCAATGTCAAAAAGGGAATAATCCAGTTTCAGCGTGTCAGAATGATCCAGATAACGTTTGGTGTTAACCGGGTCAAACTGCATGTTTTCAAGATCGTATACAGGGGAATCACATGTTTCCTCATATGGGAATTTCAATATATAGTCAGAAAATTGTTCTCCCTCTTCCAACGGACACATAAATCCGGGGTGTGCGCCGAAATGATAGTACATCTCTTCCGTATCCGTGTTTGTCACCAGATAGGTGATGCGAAGCGTCGGCCCGTCGAGGCGGTAAGTCTGACTGAAATGGAAACGGAACGGATAGTGTTTTAATGTGTCGTCGTTTGCGTCACAGGAAAAGGAAAGGGTATCATCCGATTCTTTCTCATAAGCCATCTCCATATCACGCAGAAAACCGTGTTTGGGTATTTCGTATTCCTTTCCGTTTATTATGGTTTTTCCGTTCCGTACATTGCCGATGGAAGGAAAGAGAAGGGGAGCGGACCAAACCCAGAATTTGGGATCAGAATCCCATACATACTCTTTTCCGGTATCGTTCTTGTAAGATTTCAGTTCTCCTCCTTTCGTTTCCAAAGAGACGGAATAACCTTTGTTTGATAATGTGAGAATCATAAAGTACTCCTTTCTTTTTGAGCCGCCATAAGGCGGCATAATTTAGTTTTGAGAATGCCGTTACTCTACCCTGCCGCTTTCGGAAAGAACCGCACAGCTCTCACGCCGGATCAACCGGAAAGGCAGTTCTACCTTCATTGGGATGCGTCTTCCGGTTTCTATCCGGTCGATTAACAGTTTGGCCGCCATCGTGCCCAAATCCTCCATGGGAACATGAATGGTGGTGAGCATGGGAGTCGTATACTGCCCCGTTTCGATATCGTCAATGCCGATGACGGATAATTCTTCGGGAATTTTCCGGTCTATTTCTTTGGCGGCTTTTATAGCGCCAATTGCAGTCAGGTCGTTGGCGCAGAACAGGGCGGTAACACTGTGATTCGAAGACAGGAGTTTTCGCGTCGCCTGATAGCCGCCTTCGATGGAAAGCGGGGTGTCTATGATCAGGTTCCTGTCCAGAGGCAGCGCAAGCTGGGAAACGGCGTCCCAATAGCCGCGGTAACGGATTTCATTTTTGCGTTCACCGAGATAGGCAATATGTTTGTGCCCGAGTTCGGCCAGATAACTTACGGCGGTTTTGGAAGCGAGGTAGGCGTTGCAAATAACCTGATCAAACTCTGACTCGATATTGTTAAGACCGGTGTAAATGCTTCTGTTGTAGTTTTCTTTTAGAAAGGTACGCATTTTAGAGTCGGGGCGTCCGAGAATTACCACACCTTCCACTCTTGTCTCTCGGATCTGTCTGCGAATGCCGGGGTCCTGAATATCCTGATAAGAGTAGATATACCTGACGGTGTATCCGTGTCTCAGGGCCTCCTTTTCAATTCCCCGCATGATTCTGGAAAAAAAAGGATCGGAGGCTTGTGTGCGCGCAAGAATGCATCCGATGGTCCGGGATGTCGTACCGGAAATGTCCGCTTTACGCAGTTTCAGGTTTCTCGCATTGGAATCAGGGACGTACCCGGTCTGGCGTACGATCTGCCATATTCTGTTTTCGACTTCTTTGCTGGCGGCTTTAGAATCCGGGTGGTTGATCACCCGGGATACCGTAGAAACGGAAACGCCTGCCAGAGCAGCAATTTCTTTCATCGTCATAAGCCGTTCCTCTGATTTTTATTTTACCTCATTTATTCTACCATGGCGAAAAAGTTTACGCAAACGTTTGGGTAAATAATGCAAACATAGGAATGGGAAAGAAAATTTGAGTGTGCTATGATGAACACAGAACAGAGAGAGGAGCAAGGTGATTGATATGGCTGGGAATTTACTGGTAGTACATGGCGGCGGGCCGACGGCTGTTTTGAACGCATCTTTATACGGAGTGATCAGACAGGCGCAGGCCGAGAAGGAAGTGGATAAGATTTACGGAGCGATCGGGGGTTCTGAGGCTATACTTGCCGAAAATTTTTTGGATATGGGCAACATGCCGGACGAGAAGATTGAGCTGCTCCTGCAAACCCCGGGCACGGCCATCGGCTCTTCGCGATTTCCGCTGGAACAGGAGCAGTACGAGGCAATGGTTTCCATCCTGAAAAAACACGATATACGTTACGTGCTGTTTAACGGCGGAAACGGTACGATGGATACTTGCGGCAAGGTCAGCCGGGTTTGTGAGAAAGAGGGGATTTTTGTCGTAGGGATTCCCAAAACGATGGATAACGATATTTCCATTATTGACCACGCGCCGGGATTTCCGAGTGCGGCGAAATACATCGCTACCGTGACGAAGGAAGTGGGCGCGGATGTGAAGTCCCTGCCTATCCATGTCTGTATCATAGAGGCCATGGGGAGAAATGCTGGATGGATTACGGCTGCGTCCGCTCTGGCAAGAAAGAATCCCGGCGACGCCCCGCACTTAATTTATCTCCCGGAAAGAAATTTTTGCGAGGAAGAGTTTTTAGAGGACGTGAAGAAACTGTATGACGAGCTTGGCGGGGTAGTAGTCGTGGTGAGCGAGGGTCTTCGCAACGAAAAGGGAGAATCGATTGTGCCGCCGATCTTTCAGACGGACAGGGCGATTTACTATGGGGACGTAGGCGCTTATCTTGCGGAACTGGTGATTAAGAAGCTGGGAATCAAGGCAAGAAGTGAAAAACCCGGACTCTGTGGGAGAGTTTCCATGCTTCTCCAGTCCAAGGTGGATCGGGAAGAAGCGATTTTGGCGGGCAGGGAAGCGGTAAAGGCGGCCGTTTCTCAAAAGACGGGCGTCATGGTCGGAATCCTGAGAAAAGAAGGGGAAGCGTATGCGGTAGAGATGCCTCTCATTCCGGTTGAGGAGGTAATGCTCCATGAAAGAGTGATCCCCGAGGAATATATCAATGAGAGAGGAAACGATATCACGGAATCGTTTGTACAGTGGTGCAGACCGTTAATCGACGGAGATCTGCCGGAAATGGTAAGTTTTAAGGATGATGTAGAGCGGAAGCTGAAAAGCAGAATATAAGGAGGGAACAGATGAAACATATTTATCTGAACTTGAAGCGGTTTGATATTCCAAAGGAAGAGGGAGGTGTTAACAGCATTGCACCCGTGTCGGAGTGGGGCGCCTACATCGTAGAGCGCACGAAAGACGCGCTGCAAAAATATGGGGAGGAGGAAGCAGAGTTTGTCATGTATCTGCCGGAAGCGCATCTGATTGCAGCGGCAGGGGCTTTGGGGGACAGCGCAAACATTGCCATCGGTTCTCAGGGGATTCACCGCGAGGATGTCAGCAAAGGCGGCAATTTTGGGGCATTTACCACCAACAGAACAGGAAAGGCAGTGAAGGCATTAGGGTGTGCCAGTACCCTGATCGGCCACTGCGAGGAGAGAAAGGACAAGGCAGGCATTCTTGCGGAAGCCGGAGTGACGGACACGGATGCGGTAAACAGGATTCTGAATCAGGAAGTGAAGGCCGCCGTCTCCGCAGGACTTACCGTTTTGTACTGCATCGGGGAGAACGACACGGAACTTGACAGATGGCAGGAGGTACTCGGAAAGCAGCTTGAAATCGGACTCAAGGATGTGGATACATCCAAGGTGGCCATCGCTTATGAGCCTATATGGTCTATCGGACCGGGAAAGACGCCCGCAGGCAAGGAGTATATCCAAAAGATTGCGAGATTCGTGAAGGAGCGCACGGGCGGACTTCCGGTAGCCTACGGCGGCGGTCTGAAGGTGGATAATGCGGCTATGCTTGCATCCATACCGGAGATTGACGGCGGCTTGATTGCGCTTACGAGATTTCAGGGTGAAATCGGATTTTATCCTGACGAGTATCTGGAAATTATCCGCACTTATATGGGTCATTAGCGTGAAAAACGCGAGAAGAACTTCTAAAGTTCAGCAGCAGAGGCTGCTTCACTAAGAAGTTCTAAGTCTCGCGTAGGAGAATGCCTAAAAAGCGGCATTCTCCGGGACGAACTTGTTCGTCCGTGGATTTTGAGATTCCGCAAAGCGGAATCATGAAGGTTAGAGTGGAAACTAACATGGCGCCGGGAAAAAGCGGCGCAGAAACGGAGTAAGATATGAGATTAGAATTTGAATACGGACAGGGTACTATGGCGGCAAATCTGCCGGATGATACGGAGGTGTTTATCCCGGGGGAGACGGTTCCCGACCCGCCCTATATACCGGAGGAGGAACTGGAAGCAAAGACATTGGAATCCTTGAGAAACCCCATGGGGATGGAGCCGCTTTCAAAACTGGCCAGGAAGGGTTCGAAGGTGACGATCGTATTTCCTGACAGGGTGAAGGGCGGTGAGCAGCCCACTTCCCACAGGAAGGTTTCCATCAAACTGATTCTGCAGGAATTATATGCGGCAGGTGTTGAGAAGAAGGACATTCTTTTGATCTGTTCCAACGGACTGCACAGAAAGAATACGGAGCAGGAGATCAGAGGCGTGCTTGGAGACGAGTTGTTCAACCAGTTCTGGGGCTGCGGACAGATCATCAACCATGACAGCGAAGACTATGAGCATCTTGTGGATCTGGGAACCACGGACAGGGGAGACCCGGTTCTCATGAATAAATATGTGTACGACAGTGATGTGGCCATCCTGATCGGTCATACACAGGGTAACCCCTACGGCGGCTATTCGGGCGGCTATAAACATTGTGCGACCGGAATCACGCACTGGCGGTCTATTGCATCCCATCATGTGCCGAAGGTTATGCACCGGGAAGATTTCGTGCCGGTCAGCGGACATTCTCTCATGAGAACGAAGTTTGACGAGATTGGCCAGCACATGGAAAAGTGTATGGGAAAGAAATTTTTCTGCTGTGACGCGGTATTGGACACCTCTTCCAGACAGATCGCCATTTTCAGCGGTTATGCCGGGGAAATGCAGCCTGCGTCATGGAAAGTTGCAGACAAAAGAACGTATGTCCCTTTTGCGGAGAAGAAGTATGATGTCATGATATTCGGTATGCCTCAGTTTTTCCATTACGGAGAGGGCATGGGAACGAATCCGATCATGATGATGCAGGCGCTTTCCGCGCAGGTGATCCGTCATAAGAGAGTGATGAGCGATCACTGTGTCATTATCTGTTCATCGATCTGTAACGGATATTTTCACGATGAACTGTGGCCTTATTTGAGGGAAATGTACGATATGTTCCAGTCAGACCGGATGAATACGCTGCCGGACATGAACCGTCTGGGAGAATATTTTGCGACCAACGAAGAGTATATCCGTAAGTACCGCTTTGCCAATGCATTCCATCCGTTCCACGGATTTTCCATGATTGCCTGCGGACATATAGCGGAGATGAATACATCGGCCATCTACATCTGCGGCGCACAGGAACCCGGCTATGCGAGAGGCATGGGATTAAAGACAAGGGCGACGATCGAGGAGGCCTTAGAAGACGCAAAGAAAAAATATGTCGGAGAAAATCCGCATATACTTGCACTGCCCCTCACCTTCAAGAAGAGCGCGGTGCATATGATGATGAAAGACGAAGTGTACAATGGCTGACAGGCTGCATTGGAAAGAGAATGGGAGGTAAAAAAGGATGCATGAATATTATTATTATACAAAAGAGGAACTGTTAAAGAGTCCGAAGATCCCGCTTATCGTTATGGAGGACAATGCGGTTGTGTTCCAGTCCATGGCGCAGGAGATGGCGGATGAGATCGAGCGCAAAAACGAAGCGGGAGAGAAAACCGTATTTATCTGTCCGGTAGGGCCTGTGGGGCAGTACCCGTATTTCGTGGATCTTGTCAACAGCAGGAATATTGATCTGAAAAATGTCTGGTTTATTAATATGGATGAATATCTGACAGATGAGAAAAAGTGGATTCCCAAAGAGCACAGGCTGAGTTTCCGCGGTTTCATGGACAGAGTAGTCTATACGAAGATCAAACCGGAATTGGTGATGCCGGAAAGCCAGAGAGTTTTTCCTGACCCCGAAAATATAAATTATATCCCGGAACTGATTGAAAAATTGGGCGGCGTGGATATTGCGTTTGGCGGCATCGGGATCAATGGCCATGTGGCATTCAATGAGCCGCAGGATGAGCTGACAGGGGAAGAGTTCCTGGAACTGAAAACGAGAGTGCTTGACATTTCGAAGGAGACCCGGGCGGTCAACTCGATCGGTGACTTAAACGGCGCGTTAGATGACATGCCCCATTACTGTGTCACCATTGGCATCAATGAAATATCTCATGCGCGGAAAATCCGCCTTGGCTGCTTTAGAGACTGGCACAGGAGCGTGGTGCGCCATGCGGCTTACGGCGATCCGACAGCGCATTTCCCGGTAAGCCTTTTGCAGAGCCATCCGGATATCAACATAAAATTTACCGAGTTTGTGGCAAATCTTCCGGAGTAAGGATTGGGAGACGATTAAAACTGAAATTTTCAATCGCGAGATTTGTGCCTGCGCGTTGCTTGACACAAACTCGTAATGCGCAAAGAGCAGCGCAGAAATGGAGGAAAAGATGGAGCAATATATTGTAAACGGAAATGTGTTTATAGACGGCGCGTTTCAGGAGAAGACAATCGAAGTGGCAGACGGATGTCTGCACATTCTCCCGGCGGACGCTGCGGTAAAAGACGGGGCGAAGGTATATGACGCCAAAGGGAAAAAAGTCGTACCGGGCTTTATTGACCTGCATACGCACGGGGCAATGGGCGTTGACGTGAATGCAGCGACCGCGGAGGAGCTGGGAAAGATCGGGCATTTCATGGCGACGCAGGGAACCACATCCTGGCTCTGTTCCGTGCTTACGGATACGAAGGAACAGACGCTCTGGTGTATCGACGAGTTTAAAAAGCACAGGGAAATGGAATGTGATGACGCCAATCTGCTGGGAATCCATCTGGAGGGCCCCTTTTTGGCAAAAGAGTACAAGGGAGCTATGCCGGAACATCTGCTGCGCGATGCGGACGTCGATCTTTTGAAGGAATATCAGGATGCGGCGGAAGGCAGTATACGGTATCTGACGGTATCTCCGGAGATCGACGGCATTGTGGACGCCATACCCGGATTTAAGGAGCAGGGGGTCGTGGTGGCAATCGGCCATTCAGGGGCGGATTATGATACTTCCATGAAAGCCATTGAGAACGGCGCCGCATCCTGCACGCACACTTTTAATGCGATGAAACTGCTGCATCAGCATTTCCCCGCGATCATGGGCGCTGCGCTCGAATCGGATATTTACTGCGAGGCAATCTGTGACGGACGGCATCTTCATCCGGCCGTGGTTCGTCTGTTACTCAAAGTAAAGGGAATTGATAAAGTGGTGGCGGTGACGGATTCTATTATGGCTGCGGGACTGCCGGACGGCAATTATAAGCTCGGCGTCAACGATGTGGTTGTGGAAGACGGGGATGCCAAGCTCGCCTCCAATGGCGTGCGGGCAGGAAGCACCTTGACGACAGGACAGGCTTTTAAAAACATTCTTGCCTTTACCGGACGCCCGGCTGAGGAAGTGTTAAAGCTCTTGACGGAGAATCCGGCAAAACTGATCGGTGTTTTTGATAAGAAGGGTTCCATCGCCGAAGGCAAAGACGCTGACCTTGTGATTCTGGACGAGGATAATAATGTAATCGATACGTTTGTAATGGGCAGACAGATCAGCAGATGAAAGGAGAAAAAATATGGCATTAGTACCTTTGAGACCTTTGTTGGAAGCGACGGACAAATATCATTTTGCCCAGGGGGCTTTTAACGTAAACGCGGTGGCGCAGGCAAAAGCAGTGATTGAAGTGCATGAGATGTTCCGCTCGGCGGCCATTTTACAGGGCGCCGATCTGGCGAACGGATTCATGGGCGGCAGAACGGATTTTATGAATGCCACACTGGAGGATAAAAAAGCGGGCGCAAAAAATATTGCGGACGCCGTGAAAAAATACGGGACGGATTCCCCCATACCGGTAGTGCTTCATCTGGATCACGGCAAGAATTTTGATTCTGTGAAGGCGGCAGTGGAAGGAGGATATACATCTGTCATGATTGACGGGTCTTCCCTTCCTTTTGATGAAAATGTGGAGCTGACGAGAGAGGTTGTTAAATACGCGCACGAAAGAGGCATCACGGTAGAGGGAGAGCTTGGCGTATTGGCGGGCGTGGAAGATCATGTGTTTTCCGCCTCCTCCACCTATACAAATCCTCTCAATGCGGTAGAATTTTTCCGCAAGACGAAAGTGGACTGTCTCGCGATTTCTTATGGCACCATGCATGGCCCTTCCAAGGGGAAAGATGTGAAGCTGAGGAAGGAAATTGCCATCGCGATCAAAGAGTGCATGAACCACGAAAACATTTTCGGCGTACTGGTATCTCATGGCTCCTCTACGGTTCCCAAATATATTGTGGATGAGATTAACGGGCTTGGCGGTGACGTGCAGAATGCCTATGGAATCTCCGTGGACGAATTAAAGCAGGCGATTCCCTGCGGCATTGGGAAGATCAACGTGGATACGGACATCCGTCTCGCGGTGACAAGAAATATGAAAGAGTTTTTCGCGAAGAATCCGGCGAAACAAAGCAGTTCGTCCATCGGACCGATCTATGAACTTCTGGAAAAGAATAAGACACAGGTAGACCCCAGAGTGTTCCTGACACCCATCATGGAGACGCTCATGAAGGGCATAGTGCCTGACGACGATGTGGCGGCGATCACAGGCTGTATAGAAGCCGGTGTGAAAGAAGTGGTCGGCACCCTGATTGTACAGTTTGGTTCCGTAGGGAAAGCGCCTTTGGTAGAGCAGGTGACGCTTGACGAGATGGCAGAGCGGTATAAAAAGGCCGGTATTTAGTAAGCGCGGACGGGGTCCGGGGATTTGGGAAACGGTATGAAAAAAAATCATACTATCTGAATGGCAGGATTCGTAATATAATGTAACTATTATATTCGTAAAGAAAAAAAGAAAGGAAGACTGCTATGAAAGAAAAAAACAAAGGTAGTAAGATTCCAAGCAAAGTGTGGCTGCTGATTTCGTTTGCGACAGCTATGGTTTTATGGTATTTACTGTCCCTGAACCCCAAAACAGCGCGGAGTTTTCCAAATGTCCTGGTGACGCTCCAGTCTGTGAAGACAATGCTTGAGAGGGGCGTGTTCTGGACTGACATCCAGAGCAGCCTGATTTCCGTCAGTGCCGGTTTCGTGTTAGGATTTGTACTTTCTCTTCCGACGGCAATTCTGATGGCGTGGTACCGTCCCGTGAGAAACATTATCGAACCATGGATTCAGTTTGTCAGGAATATCCCGCCGCTGGCTTATGTGCCGTTAGTGGTTATTTCTGCAGGCGTAGGAAGAAAGCCGCAGATTATTGTCATCACGATCGCTACTTTTCTCATTATGACAATCACCATTTATCAGGGCGTTATCAACATCGATGAAACGCTGATAAAGGCTGCCCGGGTGCTTGGCGCCACGGACAAAGACATCTTTTTGCAGGTAATTGCCCCCGCCACGCTTCCGTTCATCATGACGGCGGTACGGCTTGGCGCATCCGTTGCGCTGACGACGCTGATCGCGGCAGAATCTACAGGCGCGAGCGCAGGTCTGGGAATGCGTATCCGTTCCCTAAACAACAGTTTCGAGTCTGAGCCGATGCTGCTGTATATCATTATAATTGGTATTATTGGCATTACCGTGGAAAAAGTGATTAAAATATTAGAAAGGAAGCTGACGGGATGGCAGGAGAAAAGAGAAATATAAAACTGAAAATCGACAACGTAAAAAAGATTTACAATTCCCGGAACGGGGAAATGATCGCTTTAAACGGAGTCAATTTAGACATTGCGGAAAACGAGTTTATATGCGTGGTAGGTCCTTCCGGATGCGGAAAATCTACACTTCTGAATATCATTGCGGGACTGCTTGAGCCTACTTCCGGCGCCGTGTATTGTGACGGAAAAAAGGTAGAAGGCACAGGAACGGAGCGAGGCGTGGTCTTTCAGCAGTATGCGCTGTTCCCATGGATGACGGTAAAGAAGAATGTCATGTTCGGGCTGAAACTTCAGGGAATCAAGGGCAAGGAAGCGGAAGAGCGGGCCATGAAGTACATAAAAATGGTGCAGCTTGAGGACTTCGTCGACCACTATCCGAAGGAACTTTCAGGCGGTATGAAACAGAGGGTTGCCATTGCGAGGGCATATGCGGTGAATCCTTCCGTACTGCTTATGGATGAGCCTTTCGGCGCGCTGGATGCGCAGACGAGGACGCAGCTTCAGTCGGAACTGCTGGAAACATGGGAAAAAGAACAGAAGACATGTTTCTTTATCACGCATGATGTGGACGAGGCTATTATCTTGGCACAAAAGGTAATTATTATGAGTGCGCGGCCCGGACGGATCAAAGAGATCGTAGATATCAATATTCCGTATCCGAGAACACAGGAAACAAAAATGTCGCCTGAATTTTTGGAATTAAAGAACCATATTTGGGGACAGGTATATCAGGAATATTTGGAAGTAAGGAAATAACAGTTACGATATTGGATTTGTGTAAAGTTTATGTTATGATGTAAAAAGAATTTTTATTCTTGAGTCTGCGCCTGCGTAGCGAACGCAGACTCATAAAATATAAAGCTACGCAGAAACGAGGGTGAATATGAAAAAGATGTTAGGGTTATTTTTGACGGCAGCGCTGACTGTGTCATTGGTAGGGTGCGGCAGCCAGCCGGCACCGGCAGCAGAAGCGCCTGCGGCAGAGACTTCGGCGGCGGTGGAAGAAGAACCCGCGGCGGAAGAGCCTGCAGCGGAGGAACCGGCAGCAGAAGAGGCAGAGGAAGCACCTGCGGAAGCGGAAGCAAGCTATGATCCGGTTACGCTGCACGTGGCTTACATGCCCAACTATGGCAGTCTGTGGTCAGTACTTACCGCAAAGGAAAAAGGCTTTTTTGACGAAGTTGGTATTACGGTAGAGATGGTTGAATTTGCGGACGGCCCGACGATCATTGCCGCTATGGAATCCGGCAGTATCGATGTAGGCTATATCGGTCAGGGTGCACATAAGCTTTGTATCAACGGCAAGGCATCTATCTTTGCTCTTTCCCATATTTCTAACGGCGATGCACTGATCGGCGGTGAGGGAATCACAAAAGTAGAAGACCTGAAAGGCAAGAAAGTGGCATACTCTTCCGGAAGTTCCAGTGAAGATATTCTGGTGAACTCCTTACAGGCAGCTAATATGACGATGAGCGATATCGAAGCGGTAGATATGGATGCATCCGCGATCGTTACGGCTATGCTTTCCGGTGGTGTAGATGCATGTGCAACATGGTCTCCCAACAGCATTAAGATTTTGGAAGAGATGGCAGGAGCGACCAAGCTGACCGATAATATGACATTTAAAGATACCACCATTTCTCTTGCAAGCTGGATTGCAATGCCCAGCTATGCAGAAGAAAACAAGGACGTTTTGGTGAGATTTACCAAAGCACTCTTCAAGGCAATGGATTATGCGGCAACCGATCACTATGATGAGGTTGCACAGTACGTGGCAACACAGGTTGCACAGGATTATGACAGCGTCTATGCACAGAGAGGCGACGCACAGTGGTTGACAGGAAAAGAAGTTTCAGAGGGAGCTTCGAACGGTGAGGTAGAAGAATATTATGAAGTGCAGAAGCAGGGATTTGTGGCGGCAGGCGCCGTGGAGAAGGACCCCGTTCCGGCAGCTTCCGAGTATGTCATGTTAGATGTCATGATTGAAGCAGGCAAGTAATTAAAAGTAATTTTATGGTGAGAGCAGTCTGCCGTCTGGTATACTGCTCTCGCATGCTGTTGGGAAACAACGGTATGGAGGCTGTTATGCTGATTTTACTGTTAGTTGTTTTTATGATTGTTTCCGGCTTTATTTTGCTTCGCAAAAGAAACAGGGAATCCGTTTTTCTTTCAGGAATGTGCATCAGTCTGGTGCTTGAATTTACCGGCATTTTAATTTTTGTGGCAAAAAAGGGCGGATATTCAAAGCAAATGCTGGAATTTCTGTTTGTTTCTATGAAACTAAAGACAGAAATCCAATATCTTGTGATTCCGCTTGACTGCATAGGCTATATCATTGCGCTGGGCAGATATCTGTTTCCTTTTTTTCTCATGCAGATGGCAATGCATTATTCGATGATTCCCTTGATCCGCCGCGATCCGTTAATGAAAAAACTGACGGCCATACCGCCGATTGCCTCCCTGGTTATTTATTATCCTTCCATTTATAAATCGATCACTGCGTGGAATCCGGGAATACAGGATTTTATTGTAGAGATTTCTTATTATTGGATTTTACTTTATATCGGCGCTGCGATCGCTCTTCTTGTCATCGAATATTTTTCGATCACAATGGCTTTTTGCAGGAGGCAGTTCAGCCTGGTCGTCATCTGTATGATTGCAATGTCAGGACTGTATCTGACTTATTGCGGACAGGACCCGGGTCAGGTATACCGGTTTTACAGCTACTCCTATAAATGGAACAGGGGAATCGGATACTTGCAGCATATGTGGGATATCAAGACCTATTATCTGCTTATTGTGATCAATGTGATCTGTGGTATATTGGGATTTTACGGCTTGTTCCGGTATACACAGCAGCACTATGCGGACGATTTGGAAGATGTGGTGATGGAGCGGAAATATAACACGGCGAAAGTAGGAACATTGGTGTTTGTCCACAGCACGAAAAACCAGCTTTTGGCGAACCGCGTACTTTTTAAGCGTTTAAGCGGGCTTGACATGACACGGGCAGAGGACATTCAGAAGATGCAGGAGTGCATCGTAACGTTGGAGAATATCAATGACGCGCTGTTAGAACGGATGGAGGAACTGCACCGTTCCGTAAAGTCGAGTTCCATTCTGATGGTGTCCTGCTACTTGGAAGAAATCGTGGAGAAAGCGTTGGACAGATTCTATGATAAGTACCCGGAGGCCTCTGTGGAAGTTATTCTTGAATCCAACGCGCCTCTGCTTGCGGACAGAACCCATCTTTGCGAGGCTGTCTATAATCTCTTAATCAATGCGCAGGATGCGGTGGACGCGGCAGACCGGGGAGCGGAAGGAAAGGTATCCTTGCTGAGTCATGATGAAAGGCTTTATACTGTTATAGAGATAAAGGATAACGGGACAGGTATTCCCATGGCGCTGACTAAAAAAATATTCGATCCGTTTTATACGAGTAAAAACAGAAGTCATAACTGGGGAATGGGACTGTATTATGTCAGAGCGATCGTCAGGGGACATTTGGGGAATCTGCGGGTAGAGAGCAAAGAGGGAAAAGGAAGCAGCTTTTATATTATTTTACCAAAATATGCGGACGACAGACGGCGGATTTATGGTGATAAGAATGGGCGAAAATAAAAAAAAGATTAAGATTATGATAGCGGATGATGTGCCGCTGCTTCGGGAAGACATGACTGAGCTGATCGACAGACAGGAAGATATGGAAGTAGTCGGAACGGCGGGAAGCGGAAAAAGAATTGTCGAGTTGGCAAAAGAGGTAGAGTTTGATATTATTTTAATGGATATCGAAATGGAGAGTTTAAATTCCGGTATCCTTGCGGCAGAGCAGCTGCGGGAGGAACTTGGAGAAACAAATATTATTTTTTTGACGGTACATGATACAAATGAAATGATACTGACTGCGATGGGAGCAGGAGCAGTGGATTACCTTGTAAAGGGATGTGGAGAGGAAGAGATACTGAATCATATCAGAAGCGCCTACAACGGGAATCCAATCATGGAACGCAAGGTCCATGATGTGGTCATGCAGGAATATGTGAGACTGCAGAAGAGTGAGAAAAGCCTTTTGTTTTTTATTAACAATATCTCTGGCCTGACGGCCGTGGAAAGAGAATTGATTAAAATGCTTTTAGAGGAAAAGAAAATCAAAGAAATTGCGAAAGAAAGATGTGTGGAAATCGTCACGATCAAGACACAGATTAAGGGACTGCTTAGAAAATTTGGCTGCAGCAGAACAAAGGAAGTGACAAAGATCATTAACGATTTGAACCTGACACATTTGTTTATGTAAGAGCCGGGCTGCGGCGTTCGGTTCAGAGAATGCTTCGTGTTCTACATAAATGGGTTACATTGTCGCAATTTCTTATAGAATAAAAGGATAGAGAGGGACATTCGTGAAATTTTTTGCTGGAAAAAAAGAGACTGTTGAAAAAAGAATAACGACGGATTTTTCTGATGTGGTCAAGGAGAGCTTAAAAAAACTCAAGAAGAATATTTTGGAGATGGGCTATATTGCCGACGGCACGAATGTAGCCATTAATGCGGTGGGCAGTTCTATAGATGTAATCAGCGATGCGAACAGCGAGCTGACAACACGGACGAAGGAAATCAATCAAAGTACGGTCAAAATGGGTCATGTAATAGATCAGACCAACCAGTCTGTGGAGGATTTAAATGAGTCCGCGTCTATTATGCGTACCAGCAATCAGGAGGTAAGCAGTATTTTCAGAAAGTTAATGGAGGAAAATACGAGCACGCAGGGATATATCGAAGAAATTGCGAAAAATACCTTTGAGACAAATCAGGCGACCGGGGAGATCCGGCAGGCTGTTGACATGATCAACAGCATCGCGAACAAGACCAATCTTCTGAGTTTAAACGCGTCCATTGAGGCGGCAAGGGCGGGGGAAGCCGGACGCGGTTTTGCCGTGGTGGCAGGAGAAATACGCGCTTTGGCGGAGCAGAGCAGGGAAAATGCAAAGGTAATTCAGGAAATTATCAGTTCCCTGGAAGAAAAATCGAATAAGTCTGTTTCCAATATCAAAACCGTACAGAACGCATTTGAAAAGCAGACCGAAAGTCTGGAAAAGACAGACGACTTGATGGAAAAGACGAATCGAATGATAGAGGATGTGGCGGTAAGGATCAACCAGATTGAAACGAACTCCAGAGAGCTGGATGCCGAGAAGGATTTTATTATCAGCCATATGGAATCCCTCGAAAAGTTCAGTGAAAGCAATCACTCGGCAATGGAAAATATTGTCTCCTATTTTAAAAGTGTCGTAAAAAATTCGATGGATATCAGGGAGAAGGCCTGTGAAGTAACGGAGACCAGCGGAGAAATACAGGAATCCATCGGTAAGTCCGAGAAGAAAAAAGCAACAAATAATAGCAGTGCTCCGGAAACCGTGCGTGTCGCCTATATGCCCAATTACGGGAGTCTTTGCGCAATCGTCGCCGCAATCAGGAATGGGGCCTTTGAACAGGAAAATATGCATGTCGAGCTTTATGAGTATGCCAACGGTCTTGAAATTATTAAGGCGATGGAAGAAGGAAAGATTGACTTTGGTTACATAGGCAATGGCGCGCACAAATTCTGTATCCAGGGAAGAGCGGCGATTATTCTGATGTCTCACTTGTCTAACGCGGAAGCCGTGATCGGAAACATGAAGCATGAAGTGAGGACGACGGCAGACCTGCGGGGCAAAAAAATCGGAAATGTGGAAAATGCATCCAGTGAAACCATTTTGCGTCTTGCGCTGGACGCTGAGGGCATTTCAGAAGGGGATGTCCAGATTATCAATATGAAACCGGATGAAGTGGTGGCTGCGATGATGGACGGCAGTGTGGACGCCGGAGTCATCTGGTCTCCCTATACGTTAGAAGTACTGAAACAGCTTGGAAACGATGCGGTCGTGCTTGCGAATAATATGACATACAACAGTAAGACGGCCTCTATTTCATCGTGGATTACACTGCCGGAGTTTGCAAAGGAAAATCAGGATAAAGTGCTACGCTTTACAAGGGCGATTTATCAGGGGATGAATTACAGGGCTGTGGAAGGTCATGTGAGACAGATCGCAGACTGGATATCGGAGATCACTTCGATTGATAAGAAAAGCGCGTTTGAGCAGCGAAAGGATGCGCAATGGCTCACTTCGGGCTTTGTGAGTATAGGGGCCAAGCGGGGGGACATAGCAGGGTTTTACCAGATTCAGCAGAGAGAATTTGTGGCATCCGGGCAGGTACAAAATTCTGTGCCAGTTGATCGGTATGTTTTGCTTGATAACATGATAAAGGCAGCACAGTAAAGCGGTTTGCAGAAAGGAAAACAATGGAATATCTGATTATTGTATTGGTTTGTTTTTTTTCCTCGGTCGTAGGCGCGATCTGCGGCATCGGGGGCGGCGTCATTATCAAACCGGTGCTGGATGCAACGGGCGTGATGGCTGTGACGACAGTATCCTTTTTGTCAGGGTGCACGGTGCTGTCCATGTCAGTGGTTTCGCTGTATAAAAATCTGAAGGCGAAGCATACATTTGCCTTTGACAAGGTATTTGCGACGGTTCTGGCGTTTGGCGGCGTGGTTGGAGGACTGACAGGAAAGGAACTGTACCAGGGGATTATTAGCCGTCTGTCTGACAGCAGCCGGGTCGGCGCCATTCAGGCCTTTGTTCTGATGGTGATTACCGTGGGGACGCTTCTTTATACCATTTTTAAAGAAAAGATACATACAAAGAATTTGGAAAATAAGATAGTTATTTTTGTGATCGGTATCATATTGGGCATTATGTCTTCCTTTTTGGGAATCGGCGGCGGGCCGATTAATCTGGTTGTGCTGTTTTATTTTTTCTCCATGGAGACCAAACAGGCGGCTTTATACTCGATCTATGTCATTATGTTTTCACAGATTTCGAGTCTTTTGTCTACCGTGCTCAAAGGCAATGTGCCTCCCTTTGAGCCGGAAATTCTTCTTATCATGATTGGCTGCGGCATATTGGGCGGATTAGTGGGAAGCAGAATCAATAAGAAGATAGAAAATAAGACGGTAGACAAACTGTTTATGGGGCTGATGGGGCTTATTATCTGTATCAATATTTATAATATTTTCAGATATATGTGATACTAATATATGTATAAAGAGAATCGATTGAAAATCCGCATTGTTAAAGTGCGGATTTTTTTGTATACTTGTTCTTAGTACAGAAACAGATGAGACAGAAGAACGGAGGGTAAATATGCCACGCAGAACAGATATTCACAAGGTACTAATCATCGGATCGGGCCCGATCATCATCGGACAGGCCTGTGAGTTTGACTATTCGGGGACACAGGCGTGTAAAGCGCTTCGCAAGCTCGGCTATGAGATCGTGCTGGTCAATTCAAATCCGGCGACGATCATGACGGACCCGGAGACGGCGGATGTGACTTATATTGAGCCGCTCAATGTGGAACGGCTGGAACAGATCATTGCGAAGGAGCGTCCGGACGCCCTGCTTCCCAATCTGGGCGGACAGTCGGGGTTGAATTTGTGCGCAGAGTTAAACAAAGCGGGTGTTTTGGAAAAGTACAATGTACAGGTCATCGGTGTGCAGGTGGATGCCATCGAGCGTGGTGAGGACCGCATTGAATTTAAAAAGACCATGAATGCGCTTGGCATTGAGATGGCCCGCAGCGAAGTGGCCTACTCCGTGGAGGAAGCGCTTGCCATCGCGGAGAAGCTGGGGTATCCGGTGGTGCTTCGCCCCGCCTACACGATGGGCGGTGCAGGCGGCGGCCTTGTATACAACAGGGAGGAGCTGAAGGTGGTGTGCGCCAGAGGCTTGCAGGCAAGCCTTGTGGGGCAGGTGCTTGTGGAGGAGTCCATTCTCGGCTGGGAAGAGCTGGAGCTTGAGGTGGTGCGGGATGCGGACAACAATATTATCACCGTCTGCTTCATTGAAAATATAGATCCGCTGGGAGTCCATACGGGAGATTCTTTCTGCTCCGCGCCCATGCTGACGATCTCTGAGGAGTGCCAGAAGCGTTTACAGGAGCAGGCTTACAAGATTGTGGAATCGGTGCAGGTGATCGGCGGCACGAACGTGCAGTTTGCCCATGATCCCGTATCGGACCGTATTATCGTCATCGAGATCAATCCTCGGACCTCCCGCTCGTCCGCGCTGGCAAGTAAGGCGACGGGATTCCCGATCGCCCTTGTGTCATCCATGCTGGCGGCGGGCCTTACCCTGAAAGACATTCCCTGCGGTAAGTACGGGACTTTGGATAAATATGTGCCGGACGGCGACTATGTGGTGATCAAGTTTGCCCGCTGGGCTTTTGAGAAGTTCAAGGGCGTGGAGGACAAGCTGGGCACCCAGATGCGCGCTGTGGGCGAAGTTATGAGTATTGGCAAAACGTATAAGGAGGCGTTCCAGAAAGCCATCCGTTCTCTGGAGACGGGACGCTACGGGCTGGGACACGCGAAGGACTTCGACACGCTGCCCAAAGAAGAACTGCTCAGACGGCTGAATACGCCTTCCAGCGAACGGCATTTTCTCATGTACGAGGCGCTGCGCAAAGGCGCGACAGTGGAGGAAATCTTTGAGATCACGAAGGTCAAGGCGTACTTTATCGAGCAGATGAGAGAGCTGGTGGAGGAAGAGGAAGCTATTTTGCGGCATAAGGGCAAGATGCTGCCCGATGAAATGCTTATCACGGCGAAGAAGGACGGCTTTTCCGATAAATATTTGAGCCAGCTTTTAGAGATACCGGAAGCGGATATCAGAAACCGCCGTCTTGCGCTTGGCGTGGAGGAGGCATGGGAGGGCGTGCATGTCAGCGGTACGGAAAATAACGCCTATTATTATTCCACCTACAACGCGCCGGATAAGAACCCGGTGAATGAAGAGAAACAAAAGATTATGATATTGGGCGGCGGACCCAACCGGATCGGGCAGGGCATCGAGTTCGACTACTGCTGTGTACACGCGGCGATGGCTCTTAAAAAGATGGGATTTGAGACGATTATCGTGAACTGTAACCCGGAGACGGTGTCCACGGATTACGACACTTCCGACAAGCTGTATTTTGAGCCGCTTACCTTAGAGGACGTGCTGAGTATTTATAACAAAGAAAAGCCCCTTGGCGTGATCGCGCAGTTTGGCGGGCAGACGCCGTTAAATCTGGCATCAGAGCTGGAACAGAACGGGGTTCGCATCCTCGGTACTTCCCCCTCGGTCATCGATCTGGCGGAGGACCGCGACCAGTTCCGTGCCATGATGGAGAAATTGGAGATTCCCATGCCGGAGTCGGGCATGGCGACCACGGTGGAGGAGGCGCTTGGCATTGCGGCGCAGATCGGTTATCCGGTGATGGTGCGGCCTTCCTATGTGCTGGGCGGCCGGGGCATGGAAGTGGTTTATGACGACGACAGCATGACGGAGTATATGAATGCGGCGGTGGGTGTGACGCCTGACCGGCCGATCCTGATTGACCGGTTCTTAAATCGTGCGCTGGAGTGCGAGGCGGACGCCATCAGTGACGGCGCCCACGCCTTTGTGCCTGCGGTGATGGAGCATATCGAGCTGGCGGGTATCCACTCCGGCGATTCGGCATGCATCATTCCCTCCGTGCACATTCCGGCAGAGAGCGTGGAGACGATCAAGGAGTACACGAGAAAGATCGCGGAGGAAATGCATGTCAAAGGCCTGATGAACATGCAGTATGCCATCGAGAACGGCAAGGTGTTCGTGCTGGAGGCGAACCCGCGAGCGTCCCGCACCGTGCCGCTTGTGTCCAAGGTCTGCAATATCCGCATGGTGCCCCTTGCGACACAGATCATTACTTCGGAGCTTACGGGACAGCCGTCTCCGGTTCCGGCATTAAAAGAACAGGTGATACCGAATTATGGTGTGAAGGAGGCGGTGTTCCCCTTCAATATGTTCCCGGAGGTGGATCCGATTCTGGGACCCGAAATGCGTTCCACAGGCGAGGTGCTGGGGCTTTCCCGCTCCTACGGCGAAGCCTTCTACAAAGCGCAGGAGGCGGTGCAGTCCAAACTTCCTCTTGAGGGCACGGTGCTGATCTCCGTGAACAAACAGGACAAGGACGAGGTGGTAGAGGTGGCACGGAGTCTTGCCGGGGACGGATTTAAGATCGTGGCTACCGAGGGCAATTACAATCTGATCACGGCGGCGGGGATTCCTGCGACAAAGGCAAAGAAGCTCTATGAGGGACGGCCTAACGTAGGGGATATGATTACGAACGGCGACTTTGACCTGATTATCAACTCTCCCGTGGGCAAGGACAGCAGACACGACGACAGCTACCTGCGCAAGGCGGCGATCAAGGCGAAAGCGCCCTATATCACCACCGTGGCCGCGGCGAAAGTGACGGCGGAGGGGATTCATTATCTGAAAACCCACAAGGGCAGCGAAGTGAAATCCCTGCAAGAGCTGCACGGCGAGATACACGACAAGGAATAATGGGAGTAACAGTGAAGCCGAAGGCTGAACTGTTACTAATGGGAGAAGTCCATGGAAACTTGTAATGGCATTTTCACCGGAACGGTGCTATGATAGAAAAAAATGTGTGAAAGGAAGGATGAACAATGAAGCTGGATTTGGGCAAGGTAGGTAAGTGGGAGGAATCCCTGAGAGAGGCAGGGTATATGAGCGATGACGACCACATTATTGAACACACGAAGGGCGACTTGTGGGAGATGCTCTCGCAGACGAGAGGCAATTTCTTTTTCACGGAGGAGAAGTTTATCTTTGCCGGAGGTCTGATTGGTGTAAGCAATTTTGCCGTTAAATACAGCGACATCAAGGAGCTGAAGCTTGTCAATGTGGGCGGCCTCATTCCGCTGATCCCTACGGGGCTTATGGTGACCTGTTACGATCCGGAAAAGGGAAAGAACGTGAAACATAAATGCTCTGTCATGAAGAGAAAAGAGTGGATGGCGTTTCTTAAAAACAAGGCCGGATTGTAAAAACGGCAAAAAACTAAAATAAAAGTTTGACAAATGCTAAAGGCTGTGCTATTCTGTCTAATAATTCAACGAAGAGTCAGTATTTGACGGAGGAAGAGATATGTTTAACGGAAATCTGGTCGCGTTTACGGTCATTATGGGTATTATGCAGATGTTTCAAATTACGGTCACAGCCTGAGGCAGTGAAAGCCGCAGACGCATGGCCGTAAGACGAAAGGTCTTATTGGCCGTGCGGGAATCAGGATTTTAGATAGGAGAACCGCATGGGAAGTACATGAAAATGTACCGAACACGCGGTTCTCCTTTTTTTGCGCGAATAAGCAGAGTCAGAAAGCGGCACAGACAGGATGCGTGCTTGCACGCGAGACTGGCTGAGACGATTTATGACGAGCAACGCGAACGAGAAAGACGAAGTCTTTCGAGTCTGCTTATTCGCGGAACGTGAAGCAGAGTCAGAAAGCGGCACAGACAGGATGCGTG
>CARUOB010000005.1:0-8816 GCA_949076555.1 uncultured Lachnospiraceae bacterium
GGATTGTGTTCCGGCATTATCTTTTGATGAATTAAAAGAAATCGAAGCCGAGGTTATGCAGTTAGCATAATCAGAGAAACCATTTAATAAAAATAACAGCGTAAAGGCGCATGGAACAGTAAATTGTAAACCATGCGTCTTTTTTGATGTCGAAAAGGAGGAACATGAGCGAAAATATTCAGAACAAGAAAAAGTGATGAATACGTCCTTGACAAGTAGCGACAGGCGCGGCTGAGCTGTGTGAATTTGACATATTTCAGGGGCGTGTGCTATTTTAGGAGATAGTGGGTTGGCGTGAAAGAGAGGCACATAGGAGGCAGGAGCGTACCGGAAGCGTTTTCGTGACCGTTTCAGGCGTTTCGCAAGTATGGGAAGAGTGTGGTGTATGAACAAGAGATTGAAATCTGTGATGCAGGCAGCGGTTGTTTTCATATCGGGTACGGTTCTTGGCGTTATGCTGCTTTTGGCAGTTTACAAAATACCGGTCTCCCTGATCATGGACAACTATTCGGCAAGTCTGGAGAGCATCGAGAGCAGGGACGGATGGCATCAGTATATCGCAGGGTACGCGATGTCTACGCTGGATAATAATACGGAGTTTCTTATGCTGAAGGCGGCGGCTACGCCCATGCCTGCGACGGAGGAAAACTATATCCAGAAAGTGCTGCGGTGTTATACCTTTAACAGTGAATGGAATCATGGGTTGACTTTCGCACAGGGGGAATACAACGGGCAGGCCTTTACCTGTGACAGCTATGAGCGTTACTGGCATGGGTATCTGGTACTATTAAAACCGCTGTTGACTCTATTTACGTATCAAGATCTGATTTATCTGAACATCATCCTGCAGTTGGCGCTGATGGTTCTTTTGCTTCACATGCTGCGGAGACGGGGACTTGCGTATTTGCAGATACCATTTCTTCTTTTCTGGGCGGTGGGTATGCAGATGGTCGTCATGCTGAGTCTGGATTATGCCGTATGCTTTTACATTTATATGATTGCGACACTGCTGTTGCTGCGGTTTCCGAAATGGAGAGAACGGTATGGGCTGTTTTTCATGGCGGTTGGGATGCTGACTGCTTATATGGATCTGCTCACCTGGCCGCTTTCGACACTGACGGTTCCGCTTTTGATATTTCTGCAATACGAAAATGACAGTTGGAACAGAATAAAAAAAATCGTGTCGTGCGCTGTGGCGTGGGGCGTGGGTTATATCGTACAATGGGCGTCTAAGTGGCTGACGGCGACGCTGTTTTTGGAGGATAATGTGCTTGTGGACGCGGCGGAAAGCCTTTTGTTTAGGAGTGCGCTGGAGGGAGAGAAAACACTTACATGGGGACATGTGGTGATGAAGAATCTGTCGGTATTTTGCAATGCGCCGGTTCTGCTTCTCGGGGGAGCAGCAGCGCTGTTGACAGGCATCCTTTTGTATCAATACAGAAGAGGAATGCAATGGAGCAAAATGCTTCCCTGCCTGCTGATCGGGATATCCCCGTTTCTCTGGTATTTGGTTACGAGAAATCATGCGTATGAGCACTATTGGATGACTTGGAGAAACCTGTCGATTACTGTATTGGCATTGTATGGGGGAGTGACGGAGTGTATTTGGCAGGCTGTATATAAGGGAAACGGAAGGGAACTCTGACAGGGAAAACTTGTCTCAGGGTTCCTTTTTCGCTGTATGGATATTTTGATTGCGGAGAAAATGGATGTCAAACCGGGGAGAGTGTGATATACTTACCATAAAAAGGAAAGGCGGTAAGCATATGAATCCAGTATATGATAAACTCTTAAAATGTTATGACTGCTACAAGGCAAAAATTGACTTTGAGCCGAAGGTGGCTGTTGTTTTAGGCTCGGGTCTTGGCAATTTCGCGAAGGTGGTGGATGTGAAGGCGGAGCTTCCCTACAGCGAGATCGAGGGTTTTCCCGTATCCACCGTACCGGGACATGCCGGAAAATTTATATTTGGTTATATCAATGAAGTGCCTGTTGTCCTGATGCAGGGACGCGTGCACTACTACGAGGGATATCCGATTACGGATGTGGTGCTGCCTGCCCGTCTGATGAAAATGATGGGGGCAAAAGTACTTTTTCTGACCAACGCTTCCGGCGGTATCAATCCGGCGTTTCACGCGGGCAGCCTGATGTTGATTCAGGATCACATTTCCCTGTTTGCGCCGAATCCGCTGATCGGACCGAATATAGAAGAACTGGGAACCCGTTTCCCGGATATGTCCCATGTCTATGACGAGGATTTACAGGGCATTATTAGGGAGACGGCAAAAGAGAACGATATCGAATTGTTTGAGGGTGTGTACGCGCAGCTTACGGGGCCTTCCTTTGAGTCTCCGGCAGAGATTCAAATGCTTAATAAGCTGGGAGCCAGCGCGGTTGGCATGAGTACGGTTGTGGAGGCGATTGCGGCGAACCACATGGGTATGAAGATCTGCGGTGTATCCTGCGTCAGCAATCTGGCTGCGGGTATGAACAGCGCGCCCTTGACCCATGAGGAGGTACAGGAGGCGGCGAACGCAGTGGCTCCCAAGTTTGAGAAGCTGCTGGTAGAGTCCATAACGAAGTTTAAGGCGTTTATTTAAAGTTCGGAATGAGGCGGTTGTGATTCGCGTGTCGAAAAGGGAATCGTTATGAATGAGAGTGAAAAGCTGTCGACAGACAGCATACATGAATTGGTAAAGACGGCGATAGAGGCGAGGCGGAAATCCTACTCGCCTTATTCCCATTATCAGGTCGGGGCGGCGTTGCTTACCGCGGGCGGGCAGATTGTCACAGGATGCAATATCGAAAACGCGGCTTACGGGCCGAGTAACTGCGCCGAACGGACGGCGTTTTTTAAGGCGGTCAGCGAGGGGATGCGAAAGTTCAGTGCGATTGCCATTGTGGGGAGCCCCGAGGGGGAGGAACTGACACAGTATGCCTATCCCTGCGGTGTTTGTAGGCAGGTGATGATGGAGTTTTGCGTGCCGTCGCAGTTTCAGATTATTGTGGCGAAGTCGACGGAGGACTACCGCGTTTTTACGCTGGCGGAGCTTCTTCCAGAAGGGTTTGGCCCGGCGAATGTATGTGAGGCGCAAAATGCTTGAGAAACAATACAGAACCCGCTGCGGTGTCATTCACTATTGGATCAGTAAAAAGAAAGATTCGGAAGTGACGCTTGTATTCCTGCCCGGACTGACTGCGGATCACCACCTGTTTGACAGGCAGATAGTATATTTTGAAGGAAAGTACAGCGTGTTTGTCTGGGATGCGCCGGGACACGCGTCTTCTTGGCCTTTTGACTTTGCCTTCGATCTGTCTGATAAAGCGGCGTGGCTGGATGAGATTTTGTCTGTGGAAGAGATGGAGCATCCTGTCATCATAGGACAGTCCATGGGAGGCTATGTGGGACAGGAATATGCGCGGCTGTTTCCCGAAAAGCTGAAGGGATTTGTCTCGATCGATTCAGCGCCTTTGCAAAGAAGATATGTGACGGCGGCTGAGATATGGATGTTAAAAAGGATGGAGCCGGTTTACCGCTATTATCCGTGGAAATGGCTGCTGTGGTCAGGGACAAAAGGGATCGCTGTCTCAGCGTACGGAAGAAAGCTGATGTACGATACCATGAAAGAATATGAGGGACAGAAGGAAAGATATGCGAAACTGGCAGGACACGGTTTTCGTATATTGGCTGAGGCGATGGAGCGGGATCTTCCCTATCGGATTTCTTGCCCGGCGCTTTTGTTGTGTGGGAAAAAGGATCATGCCGGTTCCTGTATCAGATATAACAGGGCGTGGCATAAGCATACCGGAATCAGACTGGAATGGATCAAAAATGCCGGGCACAATTCGAATACGGACGCGCCCCAACTGGTGAACAGCCTGATAGAAAAGCATATTATAAAATGCGTGTCCAAGGCGGAGACAGGGAAAAGGAGGAATACAGGTAACGTATGAATTACAGATTTTACAACGCAAAAATCCTGACAATGGAAACCACCGATATTATGGAAGGGGAACTCTGGGTACAGGATGACAAAATCCTTTATGTGGGGGAAGGCGGCGACGTGACCGCGGTCTGTCAGTCCCTTTCCATCGAAAGCATTGTCTGGGACAGGGAGATCGACTGTAACGGAAATCTCCTGATGCCGGGCTTCAAGAATGCCCACACCCATTCTGCCATGACGTTTCTGCGCTCCTATGCGGACGATCTGCCGCTGCAGGACTGGCTGACGAAGCAGGTGTTTCCGATGGAGGATAAGCTGGATGGCGAAATGATTTATCATCTCACGAAACTGGCTGTGCTTGAGTATCTGACCAGCGGCATTACATCCATTTTCGAGATGTACCTGAATCCGGAAATGACGGCGAAGGCCTGTGTGGAGATGGGAATGCGGTGTGTGCAGGTCAGCGGCGTAAACGGACAGGAAGGGTTTGAAGATTCTCTTGCGCAGATGGAGGAGCGGTATCATACCTTAAATGCGTTAGACCCTCTGCACTCCTACGTGATCGGTTTCCATGCAGAATATACATGCGCAAAGGCGCTTTTAGAACAGGTGGCGGCTATGGCGCACAAATATCAGGCGCCGGTATTTACCCATCTTTCCGAGACCAAGGCGGAGGTGGAGGGCTGTAAGGAGCGCTATGGCATGTCTCCGGTAAAACTTTTGGACTCCCTTGGCATGTTTGATTACGGCGGGGGCGGCTACCACTGTGTCTGGATGGATGAGGAGGATATGGATATCTTCGCGAAACGGGGGTTAAGCGTTGTCACGAACCCCGGTTCCAACACGAAACTTGCCAGCGGCATCGCACCCATTTCCGCGTTTCTGAAACGGGGAATCCGTGTGGCGATCGGCACGGACGGCCCTGCGAGCAACAACTGTCTCGACATGTTCCGTGAAATGTTTCTGGTTACGGGGCTTGCCAAGCTAAGAGAGCAGGACGCGGCGGCTGTGGACGCGCTGGAAGTTTTGAAGATGGCGACGGTAAACGGTGCAAGGGCAATGAATCTGCCGGACACGGATGTGCTTGCGGCGGGGAAACAGGCGGATGTGATTATGATTGATCTGCATCAGCCGAATATGCAGCCGCTCAATCACATTGCGAAAAATATCGTTTACAGCGGCAGCAAGCAGAATGTGAAAATGACGATGATCCGCGGCAGGATTTTGTATGAGAACGGGCAGTTTGCGAAAGAGACAGATGTGGAGGAAATCTATAGAAAGGCAAACGAGATTATAGACAGTCTCAGGTGAGAATGGACGCTTTCATTTTTATATGTTTGATTCTGCTTGCCATTGTGCTTGTCATGACAAAAGAATATGTGGACAGCAGAAAGTTTTTGGAAAGAAGGCTGCAGGAGATCTATGCGGGTTACGGTACGCCGCCCGAACGGACCTACGGGGCGGAGGAACTTGCCCACATCAGTATGTACTATGAGAAACACAGGACGGCGGATCAGATCGACGATATTACTTGGAATGATCTGTATATGGATGCGGTGTATCAGCGGATGAATACCTGTCTCTCGGCGGCGGGCGACGAGTATCTGTACTACAGACTGAGAACCCCGGAAGCGACTGTGGACGAGCTTGAAAAAACGGAACGGCGGACCGCGCTTTTTATGGAGCGGGAGGAGGAGCGGCGAAAGCTGCAGAGAATTTTTTTTCAGTTAGGCCGTACGGGTCGTCACTCTATCTACGAATACCTGGATCACCTCGACCTTTTGGGAGAGCGGAAAAGCGACAGATATTTTTTCTGGGACGGACTGATCTTTCTGAGCATAGGGGGTATGTTTCTCTCCCTTCCGGTAGGGTTAGTATGTCTGTTTGGGGTTTTGTGCCATAATCTGATCGACTATTTTAAGGAATATCGGCAGATCGAGCCGTACGTCACCAGTTTTGCCTATGTGAGAAGGCTCTTAAAAGGCGGAGAGGAACTGGGGAAAGCGGAAATCGGCGGGATTGACGAAGAACTTGCGGCAGTCAGGGAAGCCTGCAAAAGCCTGCGGGGATTTATGAAAAGTTC
The DNA here is from genome assembly GCA_949076555.1 of uncultured Lachnospiraceae bacterium. Taxonomy (GTDB): domain Bacteria; phylum Bacillota; class Clostridia; order Lachnospirales; family Lachnospiraceae; genus UBA3282. The sequence continues at coordinate 6,028 of CARUOB010000005.1, forward strand.
CTATCTTGTTTCCGGCGCGAAACAGGGGAACGGCAATCCGCTGGAGGTTTTGTTTGATTATCTGCGGATGCTTTTTTATATGGACCTGATCCGCTTTAACAAGGCGTTTCATGACTTACAGAAGCACATGGGCGAGGTGGACAGGCTGATCACTGTGATGGGAGAACTCGAATGTGCGGTGGCGGTCGGCTCTTTCAGAAAAAGTCTGGGGCAGGGGTGGTGCGTGCCGGGGCTTTATGAGGATGAGGGGAAGAGACTTTCCCTCTGTGTCAAGGGGTTGTATCATCCGTTGCTTCGCGAGGCGGTGTCGAACGACCTGGAGGCGAAAAGAGGGGTGCTTCTGACCGGCTCCAACGCTTCGGGAAAGTCCACGTTTCTGCGTGCGGTGGCAGTGAACGCGCTTCTTTCACAGACGGTGCATACCTGTGCGGCCGCCAGCTATGAAGCGCCATTTTACCGCATTTATTCTTCCATGTCACTGCGGGATGATCTGGCGGGTGGCGACAGTTACTATATGGTGGAAATCAAGTCGATCAAACGGATTCTGGATCAGTCGGAGCAGGAAAAAGGACGCCCCGTGCTCTGCTTTGTGGACGAGGTGCTGCGGGGAACCAACACGGTGGAGCGCATTGCGGCATCGACGCAGATTATGAGAAAGCTGGCGGCCGGGCATACGCTCTGCTTTGCGGCGACCCATGATGTGGAGCTGACGAAACTGCTGCAACGGGAGTACGACAATTACCACTTTGAAGAGCGGATTGAGGAGAACGATATTTATTTCCCTTATCAATTGATGGAAGGTCCGGCGTCCACCAGAAATGCCATTGCGCTTCTGCGGATGTTAAAGTATGACGAGAGCATCACGACAGCGGCGGAGACGATGGCGGAGCGGTTTTTGCGGGACGGGAGCTGGAATAGAGAATAGATGAAAAAATGTGTCATCGCAGTAAACTGCCCTGACATGGAGGATTTGTATGAAAGTGACAATCTACACGGACGGCGCGGCGAGAGGCAACCCGGAGGGGCCGGGCGGCTACGGCGCGGTGCTGCAATATATTGACGGCAAAGGGACGCTGCACGAGCGGGAATATTCCGCGGGCTACAAAAAGACGACCAACAACCGGATGGAACTGATGGCGGTGATTGTGGGTCTGGAGGCGCTCACAAAGCCGTGCGAAGTGCTGCTGATCTCGGACTCCCGATATGTGACGGACGCCTTTAACAAACACTGGATTGAAGGATGGCTGAAAAAGGGCTGGAAAACGGCGGGAAATAAGCCTGTCAAAAATATAGATTTGTGGGAGCGTCTGCTTCGCGCGATGGAGCCGCACCGTGTCACTTTTCAGTGGGTCAAGGGACACGACGGACACCCGGAGAACGAGCGGTGCGACAGGCTGGCCACCACGGCGGCGGACGGCACGGAACTGCTTGACGACACCTTCTGATTGGTGGTATCATATCTGTAAATGTAATTGGAGAAAGCGGTTTCGGACAGATTTTTTGTCGGAAACAAAGCAATTAGGAAAGAGAAGGACGTGGAAAGATGGCAAACTTAATTTTATTTGTTAACTCGTTTTTATCGTATCTGCTTCTGTTTGTACTGATTGTTGCGCTGGTGATTGTTGCGTGTGTGATCGGTGTGAAGTGGAGAAAAAGCAAGGACGCGAAAGCGGCGTTGGGGACGCAGGCGGATGCGGCGGACGGAAGTACAACGGCATAGCGTTTGTAGCGCATTTATTTAGGAAGAAAATGGAAGGGGGTTCTTTGACGAACGCCCTTTCTTCTATTTGAGCAGTACGGATGGGCAGGGCAGGGGATTGGAAGTGCGGACGGCTTAAGAGATCCGCCGTCCGGAAGCACTGCCGGCTGTATGGGAACGAGGTTAGGTTCATGGCAAGATCGACGAAGCAAAAGCAGAAATTGTTATATTTATTAAAGATTTTGACGGAGCAGTCCGATGAGGAGCACTGTATGAGCGCGCAGGCTTTGATTGACGCCTTGGCGGCCTATGATGTGAAAGCGGAGCGAAAAAGCATATATGACGATATCAACCAATTGATTGATTTTGGATATGATATCATGCTGGTCAAGGCGAAGACGGGGGGCGGCTATTATCTGGCCGGGCGGGATTTCGAGCTGGCGGAGCTAAAACTCTTGGTGGAGACGGTGCAGGCATCCCGCTTTTTGACAGCCAACAAGTCCAGAGAACTGATTTCCAAGATTGAGAAACTGGCTTCGAAAGCGGAGGCTGGACAGCTTCAGAGGCAGGTCTATGTGGCGAACCGCATTAAGACGGCAAACGAGAGTATCTATTATGTGGTGGACGATATCCACAGAGCGATACAGGGAAACCGGCAGATCTCGTTTCAATACCTCGAGTGGAATCTGCAAAGAGAGCTTGTGCCCAGGCGGGGCGGCAAACCTTATCAGGCAAGTCCGTGGGCGCTCACCTGCAAGGATGAGTATTACTATCTGATCGCCCACGACAGCGAGGAGGATAAGATCAAACACTTCCGGGTGGATAAAATGGCGAAGATTCAGGTGCTAGAGAAAAAACGGGAGGGAGCGGCGCTCTTTGAGCGGTTTGACATTGCGGATTACGCCAACAAGACGTTCGGTATGTACGGCGGCAGGGAAGAAGTCGTCACCCTGCTGTTCGAGAACGGTCTGATTGGCGTGGTGATGGACCGTTTCGGCAGGGACGCGGCTGTCCGCATCCGGGATGACGCGCATTTTTCCGTCAGGGTGCAGGTGGCGGTCAGCGGGCAGTTTTTCGGATGGCTCACGGG
>CARUOB010000005.1:8826-33494 GCA_949076555.1 uncultured Lachnospiraceae bacterium
ACTCGGCGCGGGGGCGAAGATTCTGGCGCCGGAAACCGTGGCGGACGCTTACCGGCTTCATTTGCAGAAAACGCTTGCATTATATGAAGGGGAACAGGCGGACTAATTGCTTTTGGGATATGTCACAAAAAGGCATATCCCTTTTTGGCATTTTTTGCGAAGTGTTTGCATTGACATAACATGTTTATTACCGTATACTAGTCCTAAACCGCAAGATATTGTATTATTATGTTAACTGACACTATATTTTGTGGAAAAACTGCAAAAATGCAGGGGATAAAGCTACGGAGGGGCGTATGAGTAGTAAATTTGAATTGGGTCATTTGGAAGGGGAGAATTATGGTCTTGAATACCAGCCGGACAAAGGCGTGAAGGTGATCAAGAAGGACGGAAGTCTGGAGGCGTTTAACGTCCAGAAAGTGATCGATGCGGTGGGGAAGAGCGCATACCGTGCCCTCACCAAATTTACGGAGGAGGAGAAGCGTCATATCTGTCAGACGGTTGTCGATAAGGTGAATGAGCTGAACGAGGAGAAGATACCTATTCAGATCATGCACAATATCGTGGAGAGCGCGCTGGAAGATGTGAAGCCGATTGTGGCGAAGAGCTATCGCGATTATCGCAATTACAAGCAGGATTTTGTGCGCATGATGGACGACGTCTATAAGAAGAGCCAGTCTATCATGTATATCGGTGATAAGGAGAATGCTAATACGGACAGCGCTCTTGTCTCCACGAAGCGCAGCCTGATTTTTAACCAGTTTAACAAAGAGCTTTACCAGAAATTTTTTATGACCACGGAGGAGATTCAGGCATGCAGGGACGGCTATATTTATGTCCATGATATGTCCGCGAGAAGAGATACGATGAACTGCTGTCTCTTCAATGTGGCGGAGGTGCTTTCCGGCGGTTTTGAGATGGGAAATATATGGTACAACGAGCCGAAGACGCTGGATGTGGCATTCGATGTCATAGGCGATATCGTTTTGAGCGCGGCGAGCCAGCAGTACGGCGGTTTTACGGTGCCGGAGGTGGATAAGATTTTAGAGCCGTACGCGGTGAAATCTTACAAGAGAAATATCGAGAAATATAAAAAGCTGGGAATTGACACGGAAACAGCGGAAGCGGAATCCCTTGCGGATGTGACGAAAGAGTTCGAGCAGGGCTTTCAGGGCTGGGAATACAAATTTAATACGGTGGCAAGCAGCCGCGGTGATTATCCTTTCATTACCGTGACTGCCGGAATCGGGACAGGGCGTTTTGCGCGGCTGGCGACGATTCAGATGCTCAACGTACGCAGGATGGGGCAGGGAAAGAAGGAATGCAAGAAACCTGTGCTTTTCCCCAAGATTGTTTTTTTATATGATGAGAATTTACACGGTTCGGGCAAAGAGCTTGAGGACGTGTTTGAGGCCGGGGTAAAGTGCTCCGCGAAGACGATGTACCCCGACTGGCTGAGCCTTACAGGAAAAGGGTATATCGCCAGCATGTACAAGCAGTACGGCAAAGTGATTTCGCCTATGGGGTGCCGTGCGTTCCTCTCGCCATGGTATGAGAGGGGCGGTATGCATCCGGCTGACGAGAAGGATGTGCCTGTCTTTGTGGGAAGATTTAATGTGGGAGCGGTTTCGCTGCATCTGCCCATGATTCTGGCGAAATCCAGACAGGAGGGCAGGGAGTTTTATGAGGTGCTCGACTATTACCTGAATCTGATCCGCCAGCTTCACATCAGGACATATGCTTATCTGGGCGAGATGCGCGCGTCCACGAACCCGCTTGCCTATTGCGAAGGCGGTTTTCTGGGTGGCCATCTGCAGCTTCACGATAAGATTAAGCCGATTTTAAAGTCTGCGACAGCCAGCTTCGGCATTACGGCGTTCAACGAGCTGCAGGAACTTTACAACGGGAAATCGCTTGTGGAGGACGGCGCTTTCGCCTTGGAAGTGCTGGAACACATCAACCATAAGATTGAGGAGTATAAAGAAGCGGACGGGCATCTTTACGCAATTTATGGCACACCGGCTGAGAATCTCTGCGGTTTGCAGGTGAAACAGTTCAGGGCCAAGTACGGCATTGTGGAGGGTGTGTCCGACAGGGACTATGTGTCCAACAGTTTCCACTGTCATGTGACAGAGGATATCACGCCGATAGAAAAGCAGGATTTGGAGTACCGATTCTGGGAGATGGCAAACGGCGGAAAGATCCAGTATGTGAAATATCCGATCGATTATAATATGGAAGCCATCAAGACGCTGATCCGCAGGGCGATGGATATGGGCTTTTATGAGGGTGTGAACCTGTCACTGGCTTATTGTGACGACTGCGGGCATCAGGAGCTTGAGATGGACGTCTGTCCCGTATGCGGCAGCCGCAATCTGACCAAGATCGACCGCATGAACGGGTATCTCGCCTATTCCCGCGTCCATGGCGACACCCGTCTGAGCGAAGCAAAAATGGCGGAGATCGCGGAGAGGAAGAGCATGTGAAAACAGCGAGTCATAAACATAGGATCTCTGCTTGCAGAAGATCCTATGTTCATGACGAGCGTCCATCATGAGCGAAGGCGGAGCCGCAGCGAATGAGGGCTCTGCATGGAATGCAGAGGTTTTCACATCTGAGAAGGTATTGTGTTCATGACGAGCGTCCATCATGAGCGAAAGCGAAGCCGCAGCGAATGAGGGCTCTGCATGGAATGCAGAGGTTTTCACAGGAAAGTGAGAGAGACATTTTATGAGATACCATAACATAACAAAGGACGATATGCTAAACGGCGACGGTCTGCGGGTGGTACTCTGGGTAGCCGGGTGTTCCCACTGCTGTAAGGAGTGTCAGAACCCCCTTACATGGGACCCGGACGGCGGTATTCCTTTTGACGAGACGGCGAAGCGGGAAATCTTTTCACAGTTAGAGAAACCTTACATCAGCGGCATTACTTTTTCGGGCGGAGATCCGCTTCATTCGGCCAACAAGCTGGGTGTGAGAAACCTGATGGAAGAGGTAAAAGAGAAATATCCGAATAAAACAATCTGGCTTTACACGGGGGACCGATGGGAGGATGTTCTGCATTATCCGATGATGCAGTATGTGGATGTTCTTGTGGACGGAGAATTTCAAAAGGAACAAAAGGACGTGAAACTTCTCTGGAAAGGGAGCAGTAACCAGAGGGTGATTGACGTACAAAAGAGTTTACAGCAGACCGATCCCTCAAATCCGGTGCTTTACTGTGAGAATTATGCGTGACGAAAAAAAGAGACAGATCGCAGTAAAAGGCTCTGACATGGAGGAAGGGTGTAAATGGAACAGATTAAAATCAAATATTTTACGGATCAAATTGAGAAGCTGGCTTACATAGACGGCAAGTCGGACTGGATTGACCTGCGCGCGGCGGAGGATGTGGTCTTAAAAAAAGGAGAGTTTAAGCTGATACCCCTTGGGGTGGCGATGGAACTGCCGACAGGGTATGAGGCGCATGTGGTGCCGAGAAGTTCTACCTTCAAAAATTTCGGTATCATACAGACAAACCATCAGGGTGTGATCGACGCTTCCTACTGCGGGGACAACGACCAGTGGTTTATGCCGGTCTATGCGGTCAGGGATACAAAGATCCATGTAAACGACCGGATCTGCCAGTTCCGTATTGTGGAGAACCAGCCGAAGATCATTTTTGACGAGGTGGCACACCTTAACAATGCAGATCGGGGTGGACACGGTAGCACAGGAAAGTGATTTTCACTTTCCTATAATACATAGAAAAATGAGGTGAAATACATAGATACAAATATAAATGATTTGTTGAAATTTGCAATGGATAATGATATGATTGATATATCATACATGCAAGAACAAGTGCAAATGAAAAAAAGAGAGGAGATATTAAAACAACATCCATATAAAATATGGGAAGATAAGAATGGATATTGGAACACATATCTACCAAATGGAAATGAAAGGAAACGCATTAAGAAAAGAGACAAAAATGACCTAATAAATATTATCATAAAATTCTGGAAATCAAAACAAAGCGATTCCAATTCTTTTAGAAAAAGATATGATATATGGATAGACAGACAGAGAAAATGCGGTAGATCTGACAACACTATTTATAAATATCAATGTGATTTTAAGCGTTTTTTTGAAGGAGATAAAATTTGTAAAGAGGATATTTTACAAATAGATGATGAATATATTTACTTGTTCATACAGCGATTACTTGAGCGAAAGCCAATACCTTATAGGGCATTGAAAGCTATGTTTGGATATATGAATGGAGTTTTCGAAAAAGCAATCATAGATAAAGTAATCTGCAATAATCCATGTAAATATGTTGATCTGCCAACATTCAAACATTTGTGTCTGGAGGAAAGAGAAAAGAGTGCATCTGAAAGAACTCTTAGTGTTTCAGAAAAAAATGCTCTGCTAAAAAAATTGGATTCTGATGGCAAACCAGATTATATTGTGAAATATGCAGTAGAATTAGCAATGTATACTGGCATGAGGGTCGGAGAACTTGCAGCTTTAAGGTGGGAAGATATTGATTTTTCTCAAGAAGAAATTACAATTAGACATTCGGAGAAACATAATCGTCTAACAAATGAGTATACAATATCAACAACCAAAAACAGCAAGATCAGAAAAATTCCTCTTACTAATGAAATGAAAACAGTATTATTTAGAGTAAAGGAAGCAGAAATTAAAAATGGATTCATTAGTGAATGGGTATTTTCAGACGAAAATGGCAGAGTGCATTCAAGAGTGATATCAAATTGTGCCAGAAACCGGACAGCGTCTAAAGAATTTACAAATCCCAAAAGCATTCATGCGATTAGAAGGACTGTAAATTCTGATATGAGATGTAGCGGCGTATCGCCAGTTGTTGCGGCATCATTATTAGGTCATACTGTGAAGGTAAATAACGAGAATTATACTTATGATGTATCAGATATGAATTATAAACATTCAGTTATTTCTCAAATAAACAAACGTATGAAATGCATTTGAGAACACTTTGAGAACACTATCATTCTGAGAGGATAAAACCCTTGATTTTACGGGAGTTTTGAAATGCTCTGTGGGTTCAAGTCCCACCACCAGCATTGATAGAAAGTCTGGAATAATATGCTCCTCATATGGTAGATAATGGAAATAATCCAAAACTATCATATGAGGAGCATATTTATGTCTAAAAGAAAACACAAAACCATGTAATCCGTAAAACCAGCCGTTATAGAAGAAAGGAAAGAAGCCGATGCCGAATATCAACGTACTAATAAAACCCGCTTCGGGGATGTGTAATCTGCAGTGTAAGTATTGCTTTTACTGTGACGAAACTAAGAACAGAGAAGTGGAATCTTACGGATTTATGGAGGAGGAAACGCTGGAGAAGGTGATACGGAAAGCGCTGGATTTTTCGGATACGGCATGTACGATTGCCTATCAGGGTGGGGAGCCTTTTTTGCGGGGCCTTGATTTCTTTAAGAAATCGGTAGACCTGCAAAAAAAATATAATACCAGGGGCATAAAAATAGCAAATGCCATACAGACAAACGGCACCTGTCTGGACGAAGATTGGGCGAAATTTTTAAAGGAAAATCACTTTCTTGTGGGAATTTCCTTGGACGGTACTATGTTTACCCATGATTCTTTCCGGGTTGACCAAAAGGGGCAGGGAACCTTTGAACGGGTGATGGAGGGGATCGGGCTGTTGAAAAAGTATGATGTGGATTTCAACATTCTGACAGTGGTGAATGCAATAACGGCTAAGAAAATTACACAGATTTATGACTATTATAAACAAAACGGCTTTATGTATTTGCAGTTTATTCCCTGTCTGAATCCGCTTGGAATGGAAACGGAACGTTTTCCCCATACGCTTACGCCCAAAGTTTACGGACATTTTTTGAAAACGCTGTTTGACTTGTGGTATAACGATTTTAAAAAAGGAGTTATTGTGCATATCCAGCAGTTTGAAGAGTATGTCAGAATGCTTCTTCTCATGCAGCCGGATGTATGCGGTATGAGCGGTATATGCTCCTGCCAGAACGTGGTGGAGGCTGACGGGGGCGTTTATCCGTGCGACTTTTATGTGCTGGATGAATATAAGCTGGGTAACTTAAATCGGCATTCTTTTGAAGAAATTCACGAAAAAAGAAAAGAACTCCATTTTGTAGAAGACTCGGCAATTATGCATGATGATTGTAAAAAATGTAAGTATGCTCCCATATGCAGGGGCGGATGCAGAAGGCACCGGGTGGCCGCAAGCAATCAAAGCCCTAAGAATTATTTTTGTGAGTCCTATTATGAATTTTTTAGCTATTCGATGAACAGATTGGAGGAGGTTGCTGCTTTTTATAATAAAAATTACTAATTTTTTTGGACGAATTAGACAGGATTTGTAAAATTTAGCCTATTTCGTACAACTTTTTAAACTACTAGCCAAAACTTGTTGAGAGAGAAAATCAAAATATGCTATATTGAAATCACATCAGAGATGTGCGAAAAACTGCAGGGATCGTAAAATTATGAAAAAGGAGATGTGAAGATGAAAAAAAGAATTTTAAGCGCTGTTTTGACTCTCACCATGGCGGTAGGATTGTTGACGGGATGTGGAGGAAGCAAAACTGCAAGCTGGACAGTTACCTGTCCGTGGGCGCCTTCAGGCGTTGCGGCGATGGTAAGCCAGAAGGCAGCTTCCATGTCAACGAACTATTCCGAGAATATTATTCTGGTAGCCGATGCAATTAAGGGAGATGCGGCTACGGTTAACACTTGGGTGGCTGATACGAAAGCGGATGATACGGAACTGGTATTTGCGGGAGAAGGTTTATTCTCGATCACTTCGATTTTAGACCCGGCCAAACTGCAATTTACATATGACGATTTCGTTTTTGTAGAGAATTTATATTCTTCCGTATTTGTAATGTCCGCGGATGCAAGCCTTAACATCAACGGCATGAGCGATTTGGAAGCTTATCTGGCAAGTGCGGATGAGATCAGCGTGGCGGCAAACGGCGCAACAAGCTCGGAAGCATTTTTGGCGGCAGCGCTTTTCGGCTCTATGGGTTACGGCGAGAAATTAAAGATCACGCCTTATAGCTCGGCAGCAGAAGCAGCGCAGGCAGTGGCAAGAGGAGAAACCAGCTTTGCTGTTTCCCACCAGTCACAGATATTGGAAACCTATCAGCAGGGCGGTGTTACCATCGTTTGCGCGTTTGACGGTGATGATATAACTGACGGCGAGTTTTCTGGCGTTGAAGGCGTAGGAAAGTATGGATATCCTTATTTCCGTAACCGCTGCTTTGTTCTTGCCCGCTCTGGCACCAAGGCTGAAACGGTAAGCGAGCTTAAGAAACTTTATGATGATATTCTTGCAGACGGTGAAATGGCATCCTGGCTGAGCGATACGATGATGCTTGAAGTGGATACTATGAGCGAGCAGGATGTTCAGGACCATATCCAGAATGTTCAGGACATTGTAAATGAATATTATGATATCGTAGTAAACTAATCGAACCTTTTCATAGGATGGACAGGACCAGATAGGACTGCCCATCCTCTTTTCATTCAATGAGACGATCTTTATGGAGTGTCTGGTTATTTCATATGGAAAGGAGTTTGGGTATGAAAGAGAAGGAAAGCTGGATGGACCGGCTGGATAAAAAAAGAGATGAGATAGATGAGAAACTTGCCAAAAAGGAGATAAACCTGCCCATAGAATTTATTGCAGGAATTGTATTTTTGGTGCTTGGACTGGTAGTCTTGCTGATTATGCCAAGTCAGGTACCGGTGTCGGATACGGATGTGGTCAACGGCCGCGTGTTCCCGAAGCTGCTTATGGTAGTTATGATGATTTTCAGCGGGGTGCTCTTGCTGAAAGAATTGTACAATGTCTATGTAAAAAAGCGTCCATGGACGACAAAGACTGTGAATTTACTAATCGAGGTAAAGGCACTAGAGATTCTGGCTATTTTGCTGCTGACTTACGTGATCTGCCGGGTTACAGATTTATTTGTGATAGGAGCGATTTTCTGTTGTTTGGGATTTCTGGTTTATTTCCGCTGCCGTAAAAAAAGTTATTATGTCATTACGCTGACAGCGGCAGTACTGATTTGGGTAGCGTTCCGTTTCGGGCTGAACGTGAGCTTTTAGGAAAGGGGGTTATAGAGTATGTTAGAATTTATTGGTCCGGCTTTGGAGCATTTGTTTACACTGGAAAACTTCCTCTGGATGAATCTTGGCGTATTTATCGGTTCGGTATTCGCTGCGGTTCCGGGTCTTACGGTAATTCTTTGTGTTATTCTGTTCCTGCCATTTACTTATAAGATGACGGCCATTCCGGGTATGATGTTCCTGCTGGGTATTTACTGTGCCGGGGGATATGGGGGAAGCGTATCTGCCATATTGATTAATACACCGGGAACGCCCCATGCGGCGGCTACGATGATGGACGGACATCCCCTTTCCCAAAAAGGACGTACAAAGGCGGCGCTTAAAATTGCGCTGTATGCGTCTACTTTCGGCGGGGTATTTTCCGCACTGATGCTTTTATTCTTAGGACCCCAGGTGGCGGAGGTTGCCGCCCAGCTTGGCACGGCGGAATATTTTATGGTGTGTCTGTTTGGTCTGACCATTATTGCCGGGGTTTCCGGAAAAAGTATGATTAAAGGTATTATAGCTGCCTGTGTAGGGCTTTTGATTTCCTGTATCGGGGCAGACCCCATGACAAGCTATGACAGATTTACGCTTGGAATCCCCCGGTTATATCTGGGGCTGGATCTGGCTATTTGCCTGATCGGACTTTTTGCTCTTGTGGAAATTTTGGCGAAGGCAGAAAAGAAGCCGGGGCCGCTTATTCTGGATGCTGAGAAAATGCATGATAATGGCAAGATATCGAAAGAGGAATATAAAAGGTTACTGCGGCCTACGCTGCTGTCATCTATCATAGGCGTTATGGTAGGTATTATTCCGGGAACCGGCGCTTCGGAAGCATCCTGGTTCAGTTATGACAGGGCAAAGGCGATGTCCAAACATAAGGAAGAATTTGGACATGGGTCCGTAGAAGGTATCGCAGCCGCGGAGGCGGCTAATAATGCGGTAACCGGCGCGACGCTGATTCCGCTTTTGACCATGGGTATTCCCGGTGACGGAACAGTGGCAATTATGCTCTCAGCCCTTATGATCAATGGCCTGAATCCGGGGCTTAGCCTGTTTACGACACAGGGCGATATCATGTATGCCATTATGATTGGACTGATATTCGTAAATTTATTTATGCTTTTACAGGGGAGTTTTCTGACAAAACTTTTTGCCAAGGTGGTATCCATCCCGCAGGAGATTTTGACGCCGATCATCGTTCTTTTCTGTTTTGCCGGCGCCTATTCGGTGAACAAGAATTATTTTGATGTGGGAGTGGCACTGATTTTTGCAATTATTGCATGGCTGCTGCGCAAGCTGGAAATGCCTGCGGTGCCTATTTTGTTAGGAATGGTACTGGGAAATATGACGGAAACGAATTTCCGCCGTGCCCTGCTCATATCCAATGGAAATCCTGCCATTTTTGTAAGCAGCATTTATTGTATCATTTTCATAGTACTGACTGTCCTTGCGGTGGCAACGCTTATAAGAAGCAAGATGAAGGAAGCAAAGGCAGGCATAAAAAAATAGTGGAGGAAAGTTTATGGCTTATAATATAATATTTTATTTTACAGATCAGCAAAGGGCAGACACTTGTGGATGCTTCGGACAGCCGTTAAATATTACGCCGAACCTTGACCGGCTGGCTGCAGAAGGAGTAAAATTTGATTATGCGTTCTCGCCCCAGCCTGTCTGCGGCCCCTGCCGTGCACTGTTCCAGACAGGGAAATATCCTACGGAAACGGGATGCTTCCGCAACAATGTTATGCTGCCGGACAATATTAAAACATTGGCAGATTACATAGAAGAAGCAGGATATGAGACGGCATATATCGGTAAGTGGCATCTGGCAAGTGACGGGGAACTGGAAAAGCCGCCGACGATTGACCATACGATTACCCCGATTCCCCGTGAATTGAGAGGGGGATATACCGGATTCTGGCGTACTGCCGACGTATTGGAATTTACTTCCCACGGTTATGACGGCTATGTATTTGACGAAAACAACAACCGGATCGATTTTAAGGGATACCGTGCAGACTGCATTACGGATCTTGCTCTTGACTTTTTTGATGAAAGGGATACCGAAAAGCCGTTTTTCATGACCATATCCCATATTGAGCCTCATCACCAGAATGACAGAAAACATTATGAAGGGCCGGAAGGATCGAAAGAAAAGTTTAAAGACTACATACTGCCGGAAGATTTGAAAGCATTAAAAGGGGATGCGGAAATTGAATATCCTGATTATCTGGGAGCATGTGAGAATCTGGACGAGAATTTAGGCAAACTGGTTGAAAAGTTAAAAGAGAAAAACCTGTATGATAATACGATTATCATTTTTGCATCCGACCATGGTTCCCACTTCAAGACAAGAAACCGGGACAGCCATTTAAATGGTTATGACGATTATAAGCGTTCCTGCCATGATGCATGTCTCAGAGTGCCCCTTGTTATTGCCGGAGGCCCTTATAAAGGGGGCGTGGCAGTGGAGGAGCTGGTGAGCACGGAGAGCCTTCCCAAGACGATTCTTGCCATGGCGGGCGTGGATGTGGGAGATGCCATGATAGGCGAAAACCTTCTGCACGTGGTGGAAAAGAAAGACAAAGAACGGCCGAACCAGATTTTTGCGCAGATTTCCGAGAGCAGAGTGGGAAGATGTGTCAGGACGCCGAGATATACGTATTCCGTATATGCGCCGGGAGTGAATGGCGGCGAGGCGGCAGCGTCGGATGTTTATGCGGATGATTTCCTGTATGATATGGAGAAAGATCCGTATCAGTTAAACAATGTGGTTGCTGATCCTGACTATGCGGATGTGAAAGCAGATATGAGAAAACGGCTGCTTGACTGGATAGAAAAGGCGGAAGGAAAAAGACCTGCAATTACGGATTAAGGAGTTGTAATATGGGAGCTTTGGATAAAAAATCAGAGCAGACATATCTTTGGTTACGTTCTTATATTGATGAGAATAAGTTTGCGGATAATTCCAAACTCCCATCCGAAAATGTCTTAAGCCACCGGCTGAAAGTGAGCCGGGAAACGGTCCGCACTGCGCTTGCCAGACTGGATCAGGAGGGACTGATCAGAAAGGTAAGAGGAAGCGGGACGTACATAAATAAGGAAGTAGCCCTGACCAAGGAACTGGGAGGCAGCAATGGCAATATTAAAGTGGGACTGGTACTGCAAGGACAGGACAGGAAGGCCAATTCTGCCCTGATAGACGGCATCCGGAGTGTGCTGCATGCGGATGAGGTTGAACTTCGCATTTTTCTTACGGACAATAAGTTTGCCAATGAACGGCGCTGTCTCCTGACAGTTGTGCATCAGGAGTTTCAGGGATTCATTGTGGATGGCGTGAAAGCAAGTCTGCTGAATCCAAATCTGGACTGTTATAAGCAGATATACCAGAAAAATATACCTGTTATTTTCTATAATAACTATTATAAAGATTTAGATTATCCCCGTGTGATCAGCAATGATAAGCAGTGCGCAGACAGACTTCTTGGACTTTTGATTAAGGCAGGACACAGACATATAGCCGGAATTTTTATTTATGACAATTACCAGAGTATTGAGAAGTTTCAGGGAATGGCCAAAGCGCTTAGAAGACACGAAGTGGAATTGCAGGACGACTATATTAAATGGTGTATTTCCAATGAAGCTCATGATGACCGTTTTATCCACTCCATAGAAAAATTTTTGAAAGGGATCCCCCGCTGTACGGCGATTGTCTGCTGTAATTATATGATTTACCGGCTGGTAAGACAGGCGTTGAGGGAGCAGGGGAAAAGGGTCCCGGAGGATTATTCCATCATCTGCTTTGACTATTCGGGCGATGACTGGGAGCAGGAAGGCGTTACCTGTTCTATTCATCAGGGATACCAGATAGGACAGGAAGTGGCTTTGCGGCTCTTGAAAATGATTGAGCGCAGGCAGTGTAAAGGGCAGGATTATTCCTGCATTATGCCTCCCCAAATTTATAAAGGGCGTTCCATTAAGCAAATAGGAAAAAAATAGGATTACTAAAAAATCCCGCAGTTTTGTGCTGCGGGGTTTTGTGCAATAAGCTGTATATCTGAAACTTATATTAATTGAAGAGAGAAGTCCCGTATTTCATTTTTCTGAAAATTTTGTAGCCGAGTGTTCCAACGAGGGAAACGAGAAGATAAAGTGTAGAAAGGCCGCCTGCGGCGCCGCCGACTATAATTAAAATTAAAACTCCAATATTCATATCTATGTAATCTCCTTTTTCACATTTAATAATTTATTGCACAGACCGCACGGAAACCGTGAAAACCGCACAGCAAAAAAACAACGCGATTTCCGGTGCATCGTGTCTGTATGGATATTGCCTGTGTGTTATGTCATGGATGAAACATGTGAAAAAAGAGTATTATTTTTGACCATCCTGTCTGTGAATGTAATTTGCGATAATGATACCGCAGGAATTGTGCGAGGGTATCTCACGCGCTAAAAACAATCCGGATAGGGTATAATGGTTTACAGATGAAATGCCGGAAAAAAGATGTGACGCGATCTGCCTGACGGTGCGGGACGGCGTTCTTACACTTCGGTTTCTGGCGGCAGACAGTGTTTCCGACGTGCCGGAATCCCGCGCGGAAAGATATTTCTGGGCGGGAAAATGTTTGGCAGTGGAAAGGATGGCGGACGAATGGTTTACATAACAATTCTGCACACCGCAGACTGCACCCGTGGTCTCCAAGACGGAAGATGCGCCGGAGCAGACGTTCCAGAGGAGCAGAAGCAATATGTAAAAAAGACATAGATTTTTTCGGTATGTTTTACGTGCCGTCATGGGTGTTATTATAGCAGAGATTGTTGGGTTAATCAAATAGTATGAAAAAAGTCTTGACTCTTACGTAGCGTAATAGTTTATATTGACATTACCAAGAGAATGGGGGATGCGCCAATGATGACGGTACATGAAGTGAGCAAGATTGCCGGGGTGAGTATACGCACTCTGCAATACTATGACAAGATCGGTCTTTTGCATCCGACGGGATACACCGATGCGGGATACAGACTGTATGACGATGCGGATCTGGAACGCCTTCAGCAAATTTTACTGTTTCGTGAGTTGGAGTTTCCTCTGAAGGATATCAGGAAAATCATGGACAGTCCTGACTTTGACAGGAGTAAGGCACTGGAGCAGCAGATAGAACTGCTGACGCTCAAGAAGGAACATCTGGATAACCTGATCAAATTCGCGCTTGGAATAAAAATGTTAGGAGTGAAACATATGGATTTTTCAGCTTTTGATAGGAGCAAACTGGACGAATATGCAAGGCAGGCGAAAGAACAGTGGGGAAACACACCGGAGTATAAAGAGTTTGCCGAGAAATCAAAAAACAGGACAAAGGAGGAGGACAAACTTCTGGCTGACCGGTTTGCGCTGCTCTTCAAAGAGGCAGGCGAAATGAGGCATACCGATCCCGCATCACCCAAGGCGCAGGATCTTGTGAGAAGGATACAGGATTATATCACGGAGAATGCGTATACCTGTTCCGATAAAATATTGAGCGTATTGGGCAAGATGTATTCCGGCGGCGGGGATATTAGCAAGAACATCGACGGCGTTGGCGGGGAAGGAACCGGCGAATTTGTCGATAAAGCCATTCAGATTTATACCCAGAGAAGCCTTTCTTAGAGGTAAATGCTGTGTTGCCATAAACGTGCGGGATATGTCAAAGTTCCGCGGAGTGGAGAATGCAAAGCGTGTGTTATGTTAACCAATAATTTGGCTGTTTGCGCGATATTTGCGCGATAAACCACACTATACTGACCGCGAAATATGTGATATTATGTAACCTGTAAAAGGGGAACACGTATGGCGCTTCATTCATACGTGATAAGGAAGCTGCGGGAGTGATTTCGCAGTTTTCTTTGTGTCTGTTGGCAGGCTTTGGAGTTGACAAATTTATTTTTTATTTGAAGCAGGCGGATGCTATTATTTTCCGTAACAGTTCAGCCTTGCACTGTTACTATTTTCCACCAAAATTTCGCAACATTCCCTATACATTCCCGCAAAAACATGATATAGTTGTTAAGGATTGTTACAAAATGTGACAAAACGTAATATTTTGTAATAAAAATGTTACGGGCAGAGTGCACATAGAGGAGCAATTCGAAGAAAAAGAAACAAAAGAAAACGGGTATGTGAGTAAACGAAAGGGAAAGATCCGGCGCGGCCGGGTAAAAGGTACAAATGATAAAATCAAATAATGGGTTCGTACATAGACTGAACAGGGGAATCAGGCGGGTGAGCGCACTGTTTCTGGCGGGAGCGCTGACACTGGCGCCGGGGCTTAAGGCGGAGGCGGTGGGAGCGGGCAGCTCCATTGCCAGAGGCATTGACGTGTCCAAGCATAATCTGGGTATCGACTGGAGTCAGGTGCCTTCTTCGGGGGTGTCTTTTGTCTTTGTGAAGGCGGGCAGTACGAACTCCGGTGTAGATCCCTATTTTGACGTGAATATGCGCGGCGCCAATGCAGCCGGTCTGCGGACGGGCGTGTATCTGTATTCTTATGCGGCGAATGCGGAGCAGGCGAGGGCCGAGGCAAACCAGTTGATGCAGTGGATCGGCAATTATACGGTGAATTACCCGGTGGTTTATGATGTGGAAGCGCCCTGCCACAAGAACATGTCGCAGGCGCAGCTTCATGAGCTGATCAACGCGTTCTGCTCGATTGTTGAAGCCAACGGCTATTACCCGGTGGTCTACTCCAGCCGGAACATGTTTCGGGATAAGATCGGCAATATCGGATACGACAAGTGGGTGGCGCAGTATGCGGATGCGCTCGAGTACGATGGCGGCGCGGCTTTTTGGCAGAACACTTCCCACGGCAAGGTGGCCGGGATACCCACCAGAGTGGATATGAATTATCAGTTTAAGGACTACGCGTCTTTGATTGTGGCGGACGGTTTTGCGCCCCGCGGCAACCAGACGGTATTTTATGCGGGCTATCGGATGCAGCGAAACTGCTGGGCGAACTGGGAAGATAAAAAGTATCATTTGGATGAGAACGGCTTTGTGCAGAAGGGCTGCTGGTTTGAGGACGAGACGGGCAGATATTTCCTTGCCACGAAGGACGGACACGCTCTGCGTGAGGACGTGACGATCGAGGGGCAGGATTATTATTTCGATGAAAATGCGGTGATGCAGCGGGGGCTGGTGACCAGACCCGACGGCAATGTGTATTATTATGATCCCGCTACAGGTGCATTGCAGAGAAATGTGACGGTAAATGTGGAAGGCACGGATTACACGGTGGACGGAAACGGTATCGCGGCTGTGGCTGCGCCTCCCGCGGAGCCTGCGCCGGAGGATGCGCCTGCGGAACCGGTTCCGGCAGACAGTGCACAGACAGCTCCCGCCCCGGCGGAGGAAGCCCCGGTACAGTGAGAGTGGGACAGGCGGTGAAGCCGTAAAAGGTTAGCATGCGTGAGCGTGCGGCAAGAGGACAAGAGGCACGAAAAAATGAGGATTAAAGGGCGTCGGCGCAAACCGGCGCCCTTTGCTGTTTCCGGTAGGGGCGGTCCGCAGAGGATATGGGTGCCGAGAAAAACCTCTTTTAAATATGACGGCGATGGTATATAATAAAATCTGTATGGGCAGCTAGAAAGGCGTGGCGGCGAATGAACTGTAAAGAAGCAGAGAAAAAAATACCCCCGTTTCTGGATGATGAACTGGACGGAAGGGGTCTGGCGGAGTTTGTGGAACATATCGAGGACTGTCCGGAATGTATGGAAGAGTTATCCATCCAATTTCTGGTGGCCGAAGGTTTGGAGCAGCTCGAGCGGGGCAATAATTTTAACCTGCAAAAAGCGCTTACATGGAAGCTGGATGATGCGGCGTACAAAATTCGGGTAAATCGTATCCTGCGGCATATTCTTTTGGTGCTGGAGGCAGCAGTCGTGGTGGTGATTATCGCAGCGCTGATTATTGTATCTATGTAATAAATGGAGAAAGGCTTAAGAGCATATGGCTTTGAAACTGGTTTTGATAGACGGACACAGCATATTGAACAGAGCTTTTTACGGGGTGCCGGAACTGACCAACGGGCAGGGACTCCATACAAACGCGATCTACGGTTTTTTAAATATTATGTTTAAGATTCTGGAGGAGGAGCAGGCGGACTATCTGGCGGTGGCTTTTGACGTCCATGCGCCCACCTTCCGCCACGAAATTTACAAGGAGTACAAGGGCACGAGAAAACCCATGCCTACGGAGCTTCGGGAACAGGTGCCGGTGATGAAAGAACTGCTTCTTGCCATGGGCATCTGCGTGGTGGAGCAGGCGGGACTGGAGGCGGACGACATTCTGGGAACCGTTGCGAAACGGGCGGAGCGGGAAGGGATGACGGTCTCTCTCGTGTCCGGCGACAGGGATCTTTTACAGGTGGCGACGGAGCATATCCGCATCCGCATTCCGAAGACCAAGGGCGGCAGAACGCAGGTGAAGGATTACTATGCGAAGGACGTGGAGGCGGCCTATCAGGTAAATCCGATTCAGTTTATCGACTTGAAGGCCCTGATGGGCGATACGGCGGACAACATTCCGGGCGTGCCCAAGGTGGGAGAAAAGACGGCCACGGAATTGATGGTCACCTACGGGTCGCTGGAAAACATTTATGCCCATGTGGATGAGATTTCCAAAAAGTCGATCCGGGAATCACTGATTGCGAACAGGGAGCTTGCGGATCTGAGCAAGGTGCTGGCGACGATCAATGTGGACGCGGACATCGATTTTGATTTTGATAAGGCGAAGATTGGCGACTTCTACACGGAAGAAGCCTATGTGATGTGCAAGCAGCTTGAATTTAAAAATATGCTTTCCCGTTTTTCCAAAGATGTGGCAGTGTCGAACAGGCAGGAGGCAGATTTTCACACCGTGACGGAAAAGTCGGAAGTGGAAGCGCTCTTTGAAGCCTGCCGGAAAAAGGAAGAAGGTGCGGCGGACTGTCGTGAGATCGGACTTGCTGTTTTTCGGGACGGCAAAGAAGAAAACGGCTGTATGGGCATCGCCCTTGCACCGGAGGAGAACCGTGTGGCTTTCATTCCCTGTCAGGGAGAGGTGACAGAGGATTACCTGAGAGAACGGCTGACAGCTCTGAACAGAAGTGAATTATGTAAACTTAATGTTTTTGATATCAAATCAATTTACGACATGATAGAGGAACCGGGCGAGGAGAGCATGTGGCGCAGTGATACGGACGCGCAGGATGTGCTAAAGCCTTATCGGAACAAGAGATATTTCGATATACTGATTGCGGCGTATCTGATCAATCCGTTAAAGAATGATTACCAGACGGAGGATATCGCGGGCGAGTATTTGTCGCTGACGATTCCGGACAGGGCGCAGGTCTGCGGGAAAGGCACTTACGCGCAGGCTTATGAGAAGGAGCCGGAGGCTTTTGCGCAGTATGCATGCTATCAGGCTTATGTCTGTCTGGCAGCGTCGCGGGTTCTTGACGAAAAGCTGACGGAGCAGGGAATGGACGGTCTCTTTTTTGAGATCGAGATGCCGCTTTCCCGCGTACTTTGCGACATGGAGTCCTACGGTGTGCTGGTGCAGCCTGCGGAACTGAAAGCCTACGGCGAGGCCCTTACCGGGAGAATTGCGGAATTGGAGCAGGCGGTCTATCGGCAGGCAGATTGTACCTTCAACATCAATTCGCCTAAGCAGCTGGCGGAGATTCTTTTCGAGAAGATGGGCATCAAGGGCGGCAAAAAGACGAAGACCGGGTATTCCACGGCGGCGGACGTGCTGGAAAAACTGGCGCCGGACTATCCGATTGTATCTGATATATTGGAGTACAGAGGGCTGATGAAGCTAAAGTCCACCTATGCGGAGGGGCTGTCGGCGTGTATTGCCGCGGACGGCAGGATTCATTCCACTTTTAACCAGACGATCACGGCCACCGGGCGGATCAGTTCCACGGAGCCGAATCTGCAGAACATTCCCATGCGCATGGAGCTGGGGCGGCGCATCCGCAAAGTGTTTGTGCCGGGAGAAAGGTGTCTTTTCATGGATGCGGACTACTCCCAGATTGAGCTGCGGATATTGGCACATATGTCTGAGGATGAGCAGTTGATTGAGGCCTACCGGATGGAGGAGGACATTCACCGGATTACCGCTTCCAAGGTATTTCACACACCCTTCGAGGAGGTCACGGACTTGCAGAGGCGCAATGCCAAGGCGGTCAATTTCGGCATTGTCTACGGCATCAGTTCTTTCGGGCTGAGTCAGGATTTAAGCATCTCAAAGAAAGAGGCGGCGGAATACATCGAGCAGTATTTTGAGACTTATCCGGGCGTAAAGCGGTTTTTGGATCATATGGTGGCGGAGGCGAAAGAGCGCGGTTATGTGGTGACGATGTACGGGCGAAGACGCCCCATTCCGGAACTGTCCTCCAACAATTTTATGCAGCGTTCCTTCGGCGAGCGGGTAGCCATGAACTCCCCTATTCAGGGAACGGCGGCGGACATTATGAAGATCGCCATGATCCGGGTGTGGGAAAAGCTCCACAGGGAAAATCTGAAATCCCGTCTGATTTTGCAGGTGCACGACGAGCTGCTGATCGAGACAAAGGCGGGGGAGGAAGAGCAGGTTCGCCGGATTCTTACGGAGCAGATGCAGCAGGCGGCGGAATTGTCCGTGCGGCTTGAGATTGATCTGCACACGGGAGCAGACTGGTACGAGGCAAAGTGAGGAAGCCTGACGGGCGCTGCAGCAGGAGCGCGTAAGAAACATTGGGGAAGAGACCGGAAGCATACGAAACAGGGAAGCGAAGGCGCAGCGGATGCGGTCATACAACAGGACAGGGAAAGAAAAGCCGGGAAGATGCGATATGAGAGTCATAGGGATTACAGGCGGCGTGGGGGCCGGGAAATCGGAGGTTTTGGCCTATCTGGAAAGGCGGCGGGACAGCCGTGTTATTATGGCGGACCGGGTGGCCCATGAGCTGGAAGAGCCGGGGCAGGCATGTTATGAGCCGCTTATAGCGCTTCTTGGCGTAGAGATTCTGGATGCGGCGGGAAAGATTGACAGACAGAAGATGGCGGCCCGGATTTTCGGGGACGGGGAGCTGTTACTTAAGGTAAACGGTATCGTGCATCCGGCGGTGAAAGCGTATCTGACGGCGCAGATCGAGAAGGAGCGGGCGGACGGACGGCTGTCATGGCTTTTCATAGAGGCGGCCCTTCTGATTGAGGAAGGATATGCGGAAATTTTGGACGGGCTTTGGTATATCCATGCGGACGAGGAGGTCAGGCGGCAGCGGCTTCGGCATACGAGGGGCTACACGGATGAGAAGATCGATTCCATTTTGCAAAAGCAGCTTTCGGCGCAGGCATTTCGTAGGCACTGCGGCGTAGTGATAGAAAACAACGGAACACTGGAAAGTGTTTACACACAAATAGACAAAGAATTGGGGGAAGATCAGTGGCAGAAGCAATGAAGTTTCCGGGTCAACTGGTGTTTGGCCTGGATATCGGGACAAGGAGTATCGTGGGAACGGTAGGATACCGCACGGGCGGTAAGTTTCATGTGGTGTCGCAGAGCATCAGGGAGCATGGGACGAGAGCCATGCTGGACGGGCAGATTCATGATATTTACAAAGTGGGCGGCACCATAAAGGAAGTCAAGGCGGAGCTGGAAGAGCGGATCGGCAGAACGCTTAAGGACGTCTGTATCGCGGCGGCCGGCCGTGTACTGCAGACGGTAACGCTGCGGGTGGACCAGGAGCTTGAGAACGAGCGGGAAATTCTGGGAGAGGATATTTATGCGCTGGACTCTCTTGGCGTGGAAAGGGCTTATCAGGAATTTCTGGAAAATAACGACATGGATATGAAGTTCTACTGTGTGGGCTATTCTGTCGTGCGCTATTATATGAACGGTTACACCATAGGAAACCTGGAAGGACATAAGGCGAAGACCATTGGCGCGGATATGATCGCCACTTTTCTGCCGGAGGATGTGGTGGACGGTCTCTACAAGGCGGTGTCTGTTGCGGGGCTTGAGGTGGTCAACCTGACACTGGAGCCGATTGCGGCGATTCAGGTGGCGATCCCGGAGATGTACCGCATGTTAAATATCGCCCTTGTGGATGTGGGGGCGGGCACTTCGGATATTTCCGTCACAAGGGACGGCAGTATCATCGCCTACGGGATGATTCCCATTGCAGGGGACTCCCTCACGGAGGTGGTTGCAAAGCACTGTCTGGTGGACTTTGCCACGGCGGAGCAGATCAAGCGGGACACCGGCGTGAAGGATGTGATCGAGTATAAGGACATCATGGGACTCAAGCAGACCATCACCAAGGAGGAAGTGGAGCGTGTGGTGTCGGATGTGATCGAGAACATGACCAGTCAGGTGGCGGCCAAGATTAAGGAACTGAACGGGGATAAGTCCGTCAGCGCTGTGTTTGTGGTAGGCGGCGGCGGCAGGCTTCCGGGTTACACGCAGGCGCTTGCGTCCAAGCTGGAGCTGCAGAACGAGCGTGTGGCGGTCAGAGGCGAGGAAGTCATGATTGGCATAGAGTTTCTGGAGGAAGAGGCCAGAAAGGACTCTCTGATGGTAACCCCCATCGGTATCTGCTTAAGTTTTTATGAACAGAGCAACAACTTTATCTTTGTCTATTTCAATGAGCAGCGGGTCAAGATTTATGACAACAGCAAGGCAGCCGTGGTGGACGCGGCTATGCAGGCGGAGTTTGCAAGCGACGGTCTGTTCCCGAAGCGAGGGAAAGAGCTGAACTTCACGGTGAACGGGAAACCCCGCATTGCCAGAGGCGAACCGGGTGAGGCGGCGCGCATTACCGTCAACGGAAACGAGGCGGATATCTATACGCAGATTCACGCCAACGATCAGATTCGCGTGGTGGAATCGACCGCAGGCGAGGCGGCCCGGATGACGCTTGGACAACTTCCGGAATTTGGCTCCAAGATGTGGGTCGAAGTCAATGAGAAAAAGGTGGATCTGCCCAAGTTTGCCAGTGTCAACGGGGAGTTACAGTCCGAGTATTATGAGATTCAGGAAAACGATGCGATCGAGATTCTCGGATACTATACGGTGCGTCAGATTTCCGAGTTTATGGATGTGACGATCGATTGGAATATGAATATCTATGTCAACAATAAGATTGCGGATATGGATACGAAGGTGTATGAGAACTTTTCGGTGATCTGGACACTCGAAGACCTGCAGCTTTCCGATGTGGAGATTTATGAGCACACCCGGTCGGACGGGCAGGACGATACGGCGTCTACAGACAGACCGGCGGGTACGGCCGGATTTTCCATGGTGAAAAATGCTTCTGCGCCGGACGGGTCGGACGGGCAGAATGCGGATGACGCGGATCAGCAGACGGACGGAGCAGAAAATACGTCTGCGGGTAATGCAGCGGCAAACGGTCAGGCAGAAGGAGAACAGAAGCCAAGAGGCGCAAGAATCGTGATGGGCCCCGGCGTGAAGCGCGCCGAGGAGGAGGCGAGAGCCAAAGCGAAAGCCAGAGAGGAGGCGCAAGCCAGAGCCAGAGCGGAGGAGGAAAGGCGCAGGGAGGAGATTTTAAATAAAAATCTGCCTGTTCCCATTACCGTGATGGTAAACGGCAGCCCGGTCAAATTAAACGGCAAGAAAAACTACGTGTTTGTGGATGTGTTCGAGTATATTGACTTTGACCTGTCCAAGCCCGAGGGGAGCGGTATCGTGACCAATTTAAACGGCAGGGGCGCGCAGTACATGGAGAGCATTAAGAACGGTGATGTGATTGAGATTTACTGGAAAAAATAGGAAAGAGGCGGCCGTGAAAACCGGCCGCAATAGGTTTACATAATTATGAGACTGTGCAGTATTGCCAGCGGCAGCAGCGGAAACTGCGTCTATGTGGGCAGCGACACCACCCATCTTTTGATGGATGTGGGCGTCAGCGGCAAGCGGACGGAGGCGGGGCTTGAGGCGTTGGGACTGACTATGAGGGACATCGACGCGATCTGTATCACCCACGAGCACGCCGATCATATAAGCGGGCTGGGGGTGCTTGCCAGAAAGTACGGGGTACCGGTTTACGCCACAAAGGGGACGCTGGAGGCGATCAGGAATAGTTCGTCCCTCGGGCAGATCGACGAATCGCTTTTTCGGGTGGTCGTGCCCGATGAAAGATGTACCATTAAGGATATTTCGCTTTATCCCGTGCGTACCTCTCACGACGCGGCCGATCCGGTGGCATACCGGATTGATCATGACGGGCGGCGGATCGGGCTGATTACGGATTTGGGCTGTTACAATGATTACACCGTGGAATGTCTGCGGAATCTGGATCTTTTGTATTTGGAGGCCAATCACGATGTGCACATGCTGCAGGTGGGGCCTTATCCCTATTATCTGAAACAGCGTATTTTGGGGGAGCGGGGGCATCTGTCCAACGAGACGGCGGGAAAGCTCTTAAGCCGCCTTCTGCACGACAACATGCAAGCCATTGTGCTCGGGCATCTGAGCAAGGAAAACAATCTGCCGGAGCTGGCTTACGAGTCGGTGCGGGTGGAGATCACGATGTCGGACACCGGGTACAGCGGCAATGATTTTCCGCTGTATGTGGCGAAGCGGGATATGGTGTCGGAGGCAATTGAGGTGCGGTAAGAAAAAGGCGTATGAAAAAATACGGCCACAGACTGATTTTAACGGAGGATAAAATGGAGAATGTATTTGTAATGGAACATCCTTTGATCCAGCACAAGATTTCGCAGATCAGGGATAAGAACACAGGGACAAGCGAGTTTAGGAAATGCATTGAGGAGATCGCCATGCTGATGGGCTATGAAGCGCTCAGGGATCTCCCGCTTCAGGATGTGGAGGTGGAGACGCCGCTGGAGACCTGTATGTCGCCGAGGATAGCGGGAAAGAAGCTGGCGGTTGTGCCGATTCTGCGCGCGGGACTTGGCATGGTGAACGGCATACTGGCTCTTGTGCCAAGCGCCAAGGTGGGACATATCGGACTTTACAGGGACCCGGAGACACACGAGCCCCATGAGTATTACTGTAAGCTGCCCGAGCCTATTGAACAGAGAACCATCATTGTGCTTGATCCCATGCTTGCAACGGGCGGTTCCGGGTCTCAGGCGGTGCGTTTCATCAAAGAGCATGGCGGCAGAAACATTAAGTTTATGTGTATTATCGCGGCGCCGGAGGGTGTGGAGCGGATGCGAAAGGATCACCCGGACGTGCAGATTTATGTTGGACATATCGACCGCTGTCTGAATGAGCACGCTTATATTTGCCCGGGCGTAGGGGATGCCGGAGACCGGATTTTCGGCACAAAGTAGTGGCCGAAAAACAGGCGGAAAAGTGATGGGGAAGGAAAAGAAAATATGAAAAAGACAATTATTACAGTAGTCGGCAAGGACACAGTGGGCATTATTGCCAGAGTATGCACTTATCTGGCGGACAACCGGATCAATATTCTGGATATCTCTCAGACCATCGTGCAGGGTTTCTTTAACATGATGATGATCGTGGACACGAACCTGACAGGTAAGGACTTTGGGGTGATCGTGGATGAGCTGAACGCGCTTGGCGAGGAGATCGGCGTTGTCATCAAGTGTCAGAAGGAAGAAATCTTCGATCAGATGCATCGGATCTAGAAGGTGCAAAAGAAAAGCAAGCGACGCGAAGCGGCATTTGCTTTTCTTGCACCGATAACGAGCAAACGTCCGATGAAATCGGACAGGAAGTGCGTAAGCACGAGTTTGCGGGTCTAAAGGAGAGAAAACCATGATAAATCTATTTGAGGTGGCTGAAACCAATGAAATGATCGCCAAGGAAAATCTGGATGTGCGTACGATCACACTGGGAATCAGCCTTTTAGACTGTATTGACGGTGACTTGAAAAAGGTAAACCAGCAGGTTTATGAAAAGATCACCGAAACCGCGAGAGATCTGGTTAAGACGGGGGAGGCCATAGAGAAGGAGTTTGGCATTCCCATTGTAAATAAAAGAATTTCCGTCACGCCGATGGCGCTTGTGGGCGCCGCTGCCTGCAAAAGCGGCGAGGATTTTGTAACCTTGGCGAAAACGATGGATCGGGCTGCGGCAGACGTGGGGGTTAATCTGATCGGCGGCTATTCGGCCCTTGTGTCCAAGGGGATGACGAAGGCGGACGAGATGCTGATCCGCTCGATTCCACAAGCGCTGCATGCCACGGAGCGTGTCTGCAGTTCCGTGAATCTGGGGTCTACCAGAACAGGCATCAATATGGACGCCGTGCGCCTGATGGGAGATATTATTAAGGAGACGGCGCTCATAAGCAAAGAGCAGGACAGCGCCGACTGCATGAAGCTGGTGGTGTTCTGCAACGCACCGGACGACAATCCGTTTATGGCGGGCGCGTTTCACGGCGTGACGGAGACGGACGCGGTGATCAACGTGGGCGTCTCCGGTCCGGGTGTGGTCAAGACAGCCCTGCAGCGGGTGCGCGGTGAGAATTTCGAAGTGCTCTGCGAGACGATCAAGAAGACGG
>CARUOB010000005.1:33504-75315 GCA_949076555.1 uncultured Lachnospiraceae bacterium
ATATGCGGGTGCGCCGGGAACGACGGCGGCGCTTGCGCTTCTTAATGATCAGGTGAAAAAGGGCGGTGTGATGGCGTCCTCCTATGTGGGAGGCTTAAGCGGCGCGTTTATCCCTGTCAGCGAGGATCAGGGCATGATCGACGCGGTCACGGCGGGGGCGCTCACCATAGAAAAACTGGAGGCCATGACCTGTGTCTGCTCTGTGGGGCTTGATATGCTGGCGATTCCCGGCGACACGCCGAATACCACGATTGCGGGTATTATTGCGGATGAGATGGCCATTGGCATGGTGAACCAGAAGACCACGGCGGTACGCATTATCCCTGCGATCGGCAAAGGCGTCGGGGAGCAGGTGGAGTTCGGCGGACTTTTCGGCTATGCGCCTGTGATGCCGGTGAACGGCTTTTCCTGCGAAGCGTTTGTAAACCGCGGAGGACGGATTCCCGCGCCGATCCACAGTTTCAAAAACTAACCGCAAATGAGCAGAAAGAGCTGTGAAACGGCGGAGAGCGTCGCGGACGCGATTTTGCGAATGGGCGTGGCTGAACGGGGCGACAGGAATTACTGTGGTTGACATTCCGTCATATCACAGACTATAATAGAAATGGTTTTAAAACCACAAATACATACATATGAGGGAGGACTTTTTATGAAAAAGTTATCTGTAAAGAGTGTCGTTGCGATCGGTATTGGCGCAGCGCTGTTCTTCGTTCTCGGCAAGGTTGCGATTCCGTCGCCCGTGCCGAACACAAACATCAGCTTGCAGTATGCGGTGGAGGCGGTGTTCGCGACGCTCTTTGGACCCATTGCAGGCATTGTCATCGGTTTTATCGGCCACACGCTGATCGATGCGACAAGCTACGGCCCTTGGTGGAGCTGGATCATTGCATCCGCGTTCGTGGGTCTGGTGATCGGTCTTTTGACTATGAAAATGAACGTGGAGGAAGGGATTGACAGCAAGAAGCTGATCCGCTTTAATGTGGCGCAGATCATCGCGCATGTTCTGGCATGGGGACTGGTAGCGCCCGTTCTGGATATCCTGATCTACGCGGAGCCGGTTGAGAAGCTGTTCGCGCAGGGCCTTATGGCTGCGGTGTCGAATATCATCACCACCGGCGTAGTGGGAACCCTGCTTTTGCTCGGCTATGCGAAGACCGTAGTGAAGAAGGGGTCTTTGGAGAAAGAAGACTAAGAGGAAAAACGAGACAGATTCGGGGGAGCTTCTCCCGAATCTGTTTGCGCGTATAAGCAGAGAAGGAAGTCCTGCGAAGCAGGCATCATGCTTGCATGATTGCATGCGGCGTAGGACTTACGGCGAGCAACGCGAGTGAGAGATGCGAAGCATCTCGATCTGCTTATACATGTAAGTGAGAAGGAAGTCCTGCGAAGCAGGCATCATGCTTGCATGACTGCATGCGGCGTAGGACTTACGGCGAGCAACGCGAGTGAGAGATGCGAAGCATCACGATCTGCTTATACATGTAAGTGAGAAGGAAGGCATACGAAGCGAGAAAAATACAATAAGGAGAAACGACATGGCGGAGCCTATCATTTCTTTTAAGGATTACGGATTTCAATATCTGGCCCAGGCCAGCCCCACCCTCTATCACATCAATCTGGACATCTATCCGGGGGAGAAGGTGCTGATTGCGGGTGCATCCGGCAGTGGTAAGAGCACCATTGGGAGCTGTATCAACGGTCTGATTCCCTATGCCTATCCTGGGGAGAGCACGGGATCGCTTCTGGTAGACGGGAAAGATCCGGCCAAAGAGAGTATTTTTAACCTGAGTCAGATTGTGGGTACGGTTTTACAGGACACGGACGGACAGTTTATCGGGCTGACGGTGGGAGAGGATATTGCCTTTGCTCTGGAAAATGACTGTGTGCCGCAAAGCGACATGAAGGAGACGGTGCGTGAGGTGGCGAAACTGGTGGACATCGATCACCATCTGGAGTACGCGCCCCATGAGCTTTCCGGAGGACAGAAGCAGCGGGTCAGTCTGGCGGGCGTCATGGTGGAAAAAGTGCAGGCGCTTCTCTTTGACGAGCCGTTGGCCAATCTGGACCCGGCGGCCGGGCGGGCAACGATCGAACTGATCGACCGCATACAGGAGCGCACCGGGGCGGCTGTGATCATTATCGAACATCGTCTGGAGGATGTGCTCTGGCGCAGGGTGGATCGGATCGTGCTGATGGACGAGGGCAGAATCGTGGCGGATATGCCCACCAAAGATTTCCTGACAGGGAAGATGCTGCTTGAGCACGGCATCAGGGAGCCGCTCTATCTGACGGCGCTTCGCTATGCGGGCGTTTCGGTGACGGAGGAGATGGAGCCGCAGCATGTGGGCAGCTTACAACTTTCCGAGGCACAGAAGGAAAGCGTGCGCGGGTGGTACCGCGCAAGCGGCGGGTATGCGGAGGAAAAGAAAGAAACTCCGGTGCTTCTTGGCGTGGAAAATCTTACTTTCGGCTATACGCCGGAGAAAACGAATCTCAGGAATGTGAGTTTTTCCGTGCGAGAGGGTGAGATGATCAGCATCGTGGGCAAAAACGGCGCGGGAAAAAGTACGCTGGCCAAGCTGATCTGCGGCTTTGAGAAACCGACGGCAGGCGGGATCAGCCTTTCCGGCAGGGACATATCGGGTGACACCATCAAGGAGCGGGCGCAGAGGATCGGCTATGTGATGCAGAATCCCAACCAGATGATCTCCAAACCTTTGATCTGGGACGAGGTGGAGATGGCGCTGTTGGCCAGCGGCATGAGCGCGGAGGAGAGAAAAGAGCGGGTAGAGGAAACGTTAAAAATCTGCGGGCTTTATCCGTTTCGCAAATGGCCGGTGTCGGCGCTGTCTTTCGGACAGAAGAAGCGGGTGACGATCGCGGGCATTCTTGTACAGCGGCCGCAGATGATCATTTTGGATGAGCCGACGGCGGGACAGGATTATCATCACTATACGGAGATTATGGAGTTTTTGAAGGAACTGAACGCACAGGGCTTCACCATCGTGATGATTACACACGACATGCATCTGATGTTGGAGTACACACCAAGGGCCATCGTATTCAGCGAGGGTGAGATGCTTGCGGACACCACGGCGGCTCATGTGCTCAATGACCCTGAGCTGGTGGAGCGGGCGAACTTGAAGGAGACAAGTCTTTACACGCTCAGTATGGCGTGCGGCATAGAGGACCCGCAGGAATTTACGAAACGTTTTATCGCCTATGAGGAGGCGCACAGGAAAACGGAGGAGGGGTGAGATGGCGAGAGTAGCGATATTAAACTATATCAAACGGCCCAGCCCGGTTCACGAGTTGACGGGTACCACGAAACTGATCTTTTTCATGGCTTGGAGTGTGGCCTCCATGGTAACTTTTGACACCCGGATTCTCGTCTGTATGCTTGTGATTGGCGCGGTGATTTTTCGAATCAGCCAGATCCGGGTCAGAGATATCAGTGTGGTGCTCGGACTGGCGGCGGTCTTTCTTTTACTCAACAATATTTTCATTTATCTGTTTACGCCGGAGTACGGGGTGGAACTCTATGAGAGCAGGACGGTGCTCCTTTCCGGGGTGGGAAGATATACGGTCACGGCACAGCAATTGTTTTATCACCTGAATGTGACGCTCAAAGTGATCTGTGTGGTTCCGGTGGCCCTGCTTTTTATCGCCTGTACAGACCCAAGTGAGTTTGCGGCTTCGCTTGCAAGGATCGGGGTGAGTTACCGGGCGGGCTATGCGGTGAGTCTGGCGCTCCGCTACATACCGGACGTACAGCGGGAGTACACAAATATCAGTCAGGCGCAGCAGGCGAGAGGCATCGACCTTTCCGGAAAAGATAAATTCTTTACCAGACTGAAAAATTCGGTGGCGATTCTTCTGCCTCTTGTGATGTCCAGCTTAAACCGTATCGAGACGGTGAGCAACGCCATGGAGCTGAGAGGCTTTGGCAAGGAGAAAAAACGGACATGGTATACATACCGCAGCCTGAAACGAAATGACTGGCTGGCGATCGGTTTTGCGGTGGTGATTCTGGTCGTCGATCTGACGGTGACTTTCTGGGACGGGAGCCGGTATTTTAATCCTTTTTTGTAGAAGAAGACAGATAGAGGAATCACACGAGGGGGAAAAATGAAACTTCTTGTAATCGGCGGCAGTTATTTTTACGGCAGAGTGTTTGTGATGGAGGCGGCGAAAGCGCATGAGATCACCGTGTGGAACCGGGGCACTTACTCTATGGAGGCGTTCGGGGTCAGACAGATTCGGGCGGACAGACATGAGCGGCCCGCGGCCTGCGGCGAGGATTACGACGCGGTCATCGATTTCTGCGCCTATGCGCCGGGAGACGTGCGGGACACCGTAGAAAATATCACGGGGAAGATCGGGCAGTATGTGCTCATCAGCACGGTGGACGTGTATGAGCGGAATCCTGCCGCCATCAAGGGGGAGGACACGCCGTTTGAGGAGAGAGACATGCCCGGGGAGGCAGGGGCCTATATTGCGGGAAAAGTGGCGCTGGAAAGGGAACTTGCAAAAGTCTGCGGTGCCAGGGGAACCCCTTACACAGTGTTTCGGCCTGCGGTTTTATACGGGCCTTACAACTATGCGCCAAGGGAGTCAGCCTATATCGGCATGCTTTTGCAAAACCATGCGCTGCCCCGGTTTACGGACGCACAGGGGCAGTTTCAGTGCGTCTATGTGAAGGACGCGGCGCAGGCGGTTCTTGCGTGCCTTGGAAACGAGAGAACTTACGGACAGGCGTATAATTTGTGTCAGGACGAGATCGTTACCTACGATATATTTTTTGACACGTTAAAGCGTGTGGCACAGCCGGAGGATCTGGAAGGACTGGCGGAAGTGCCGCTCACAGTGGAGCAGGCGGTATCGCAGGGCGTGCCGGTGCCCTTTCCGGCTGCGGCAGCGGAGACCCATTTGTGCGATAATGCCAAGGGAAAGGCAGCGCTTGGTTTGGTTTACACGGATTTTGAGGAGGGTATGCGCAGGACATATAAGGCGTTTCGGAATGTGTATGTGCAGTGAAAGAGAATAAATGACAGGCGGTGGTTGAAGAGCAGGGCTTTTCCACCGCCTTTTTCTGTGGATAAGGACAGATATAAACTACTATAAAGACGCCTTTCTGATATCTTGACAAACAATTGCAGTTAGTGTAAACTAACGTTGAAAACAAGCGAAAAATCAGTGCAGAAACGGCAGGAACGGAGCGGAACAAATGACTTTAGACCAGATCGCGGTAGGAAAGGAAGTAAAAATCATAACGGTAGGCGGCGAGGGGCAGCTTCGCATCAGGCTTCTCGACATGGGGCTGATTCCGCAGACGGTGGTCAGGGTGCAGAAAGTGGCGCCCATGGGCGACCCGATTGAGATTCACCTGCGGGGATATGAACTGACTATCCGCAAGGAGGACGCAGCGCGGATTGAAGTTGTGCAGGTCTAGGAAAGTGACCGCAGGCAGATGATGTTAGACGGGGCAGTGACGGGCAAAGACAGAGCGGAAGAGGGATAAATGGCATGATATATGCATTGGCAGGCAATCAAAACAGCGGCAAAACCACATTGTTTAACCAGCTCACGGGTTCTAACCAGCACGTGGGCAACTTTCCCGGTGTCACGGTGGACTCCAAAATGGGGGAGATCCGGGGAGAGAAGGGGAATGCGGTGGTGGATCTGCCGGGGATCTATTCTATCAGACCTTACACCAACGAGGAGATTGTGACCCGCAGCTTTATTTTGCAGGAGAAGCCGGACGGGATTATCAATATTGTGGACGCCACCAACATTGAGCGGAATCTTTATCTCACACTTCAACTTCTGGAGTTACATATTCCTATGGTGATCGCCCTCAATATGATGGATGAGGTGCGGGGCAACGGCGGCACCATCGATATCGGAAAGATGGAGGAGGCGCTTGGTGTTCCCGTGGTGGCCATCAGCGCGGTGAAAAACGAGGGTATCGAGGATCTGATCGGGGCGATCCGGGATGTGTCGTCGCGGCGCATTTACCCGAAGGTGACGGATTTTTGTGAGAAGGGGCCTGTGCACCGCTGTATCCATGCGGTCAGCCATCAGGTGGAGGACCACGCGGAGCGGATCGGCATGTCGCCCCGCTTTGCGGCCACGAAAATCGTGGAGGGAGATGGGGAAATCATAGACAGGCTGGCCCTGTCCGTAAACGAGCTGGACCTGATGGAGCACAGCATTGTGGAGATGGAGCGGGACAGCGGGATGGACCGGAACGCGGCGCTTGCCGCCATGCGCTATGATTTTATCGAGAGAATCTGTTCTCAGGCAGTAACGAAATGCAAAGAGAGCAGGGAACATATCAGGAGCATGAAGATTGACAGTGTGCTCACCCATAAATATATGGCAGTTCCGGCGTTTATGCTGATTATGTTAGTTGTGTTCTATCTGACTTTCGGACTGATCGGCAGTTTTTTGAGCGACCTGTTAAGTCTTGGCATCGACGCGCTGTCCGGCATGACGGAGCGGGCGCTTGTGAACTACGGCATCAATCCGGTGGTGGAGAGTCTGGTGATCGACGGTATCTTCACGGGTGTGGGCAGTGTGCTGAGTTTCCTGCCTGTTATCGTAATCTTGTTTTTCTTTCTGTCTATTTTGGAGGACTCGGGCTATATGGCGCGGATCGCCTTTGTGATGGACAGACCGCTCAGAAAGATTGGTCTGTCGGGCAAGAGCTTTGTATCCATGCTGATCGGTTTTGGATGCAGCGTACCGGCGGTCATGTCCACGCGGACGCTCTCCTCCGACCGGGATAAGAAAATGACGATCATGCTGATCCCCTTTATCAGCTGCTCGGCTAAGATTCCGATTTATGCGCTGTTTGCGGCAGCATTCTTTGCGAGAAAAGGTGTCCTTGTGATGATGGGGCTTTACACCTTCGGGATTCTGGTGGGGCTGCTGTGCGCCCTGCTCCTAAAGAAGACGGTTTTTCGGGGAAGTTCCATGCCTTTTATGATGGAACTGCCCAATTATAGATTTCCTTCCGCAAAGAGCGTATTGCTTTTGATGTGGGATAAGGCGAAAGACTTCGTGCAGCGGGCGTTCACGGTGATTTTTGTGGCCACGCTGGTGATCTGGTTTTTACAGACCTTTGACATGCGTTTCAATGTGGTGACAGATTCAGAGGACAGCCTGCTTGCCATGATCGGGAAGCTGATTGCGCCGCTCTTTTGGCCTCTGGGCTTTGGAGACTGGCGGGCGGCTACGGCGCTCATCGGTGGCTTTACGGCGAAGGAGGCGGTGGTGAGCACGCTGGGGGTTCTGACCGGCTCCTCCATGTCCGGTCTGAGTGAGACGCTGGGACAGATTTTCACCCCGGTCTCGGCGGTCAGCTTTCTGGTGTTTACCCTGCTCTACACACCATGTGTGGCAGCCGTGGCGACCATTAAGCGGGAGCTTGGCTCCGCCTTGAAGACATTTGGCGTGGTGTGTATGCAGTGTGGCGTAGCGTGGATTGCCGCTTTTGTGGTATATCAGATTTTGCGGCTGGCAGGCATGTAGAACGAAGCGGGAACCTGACTCTTGAGAAATGGTTTCCGCTTTTTTGATTGGATAAAATGCTTGCTTTTTGGAAAAGAAGGTAGTAGTATGAAATTATTGGAAAACGTTTTCTTCACGCGCAGGAGCGGGAAGACTTGAAAAGGAGCGGAAAGGAAGGTATCTTATGGACTTTAATGCGGTATACCACAGAGCGAATGACAATTACTGCTATCCGATGGATGAGGAACAGTTAGTTATCAATATCAGGACGGGGTACGATGTGAAATATGTGAATCTGATTCACGGAGATCCCTTTAAATCCGGGATTCTGGGAGGCGGCGAGAGCTGGGACGGGGAGGCTTTGAATATCCCGTTCAAGAAGCGGCTGAAAAACCAGCTCTGGTGGACCACGACCATCAGACCTGAATTTAAGCGTCTGAAATATTATTTTGAACTGCAGACGGAGGACGAGCGGTGGTTTTATTTTGAGGACGGTTTCGTGTCCGAGGCGCAGATGGCGCTGGAGGGCAGGAGCAGGCAGTGCTTTATCATGCCGTGGATGAATCCGGCGGATATTCCGGTGACGCCCGCGTGGGTGAACGACACGATCTGGTATCAGATTTTCCCGGAGCGGTTCTGCAACGGCGACCCGTCCATCAATCCCGAGGGGACGCTTCCCTGGCGGGTGAAAGGGTCTGTGAGCAACGAGGAGTTTTTCGGCGGCGATCTGCAGGGCATTATCGATAAGTTAGACTATATCAGGGATCTGGGGGTATCGGGCGTATATCTGACGCCGGTCAACGAGGCGCCCACTTCGCACAAGTATGATACCACGGATTACACGAAGATCGATCCGCATTTCGGGTCGGAAGAGACCATGAAAACGCTTGTCAGGGAGGCACACAACAGAGGTATGCGGATCATGCTGGACGGCGTGTTCAACCATTCCGGGAAGCACTTTGCCCCCTGGGTTGATGTGAAGGAGAAGGGGCCGCAGTCACAGTATTTCGACTGGTTCATGGTAAACGAGTGGCCTTTCGCGGAGGAGGGTGGAAACGCCTGGGCGAAGCGGTACTATGCTTTTGGCTTTTTTGACGGGATGCCGAAATTAAACACCAACAATCCCAAGGTGCGTGATTATCTGATCGGCGTATGCGAAAACTGGGTGAGAAATTATGATGTGGACGGGATCAGGCTGGATGTGGCCAACGAGGTTTCGCACACTTTCTGTAAGGAGCTGAGAAGCCGCTTGAAAGCCATCAAGCCGGATCTGTTTATTCTGGGCGAGATCTGGCATGACGCGATGCCGTGGCTTCGGGGGGATGAGTTTGATTCGGTTATGAACTATCCGCTGGGGGAGAGCATCAAGGACTTCTGGATTGATAAGAGCCTCACCAACGAGGATTTTGAGTATACGATCAACCGCTGCTATACACGGTACATGCAGCAGACGAACGATGTGCTCTTTAATCTGCTTGATTCCCATGACACGAAGAGGCTGCGCAGTGATGTGAAGAATCTGGACGAGTATTTCCAGCAGCTTGCGGTGCTCTTCGCCATGCCGGGGTCACCCTGCATTTACTATGGCACGGAGATTGCCATGGAGGGCGGTCATGACCCGGACTGCCGCCGCTGTATGCCGTGGGAGGAGATTGACGGCGGCGTCTACAGCGAACGGATGGAAATCATCAGGAGCCTCCTGCATCTGCGCAGAGAGGAACCGCTGCTTCGAAACCGGGATTTCCATTTCCCGAACCGGATTAACCGTCCCAGGGTGATTGAATTTAACAAGATGGGCTGGGTGGACAACTATGTGGAGGTGATCATCAACTGCGAGGAGGAGGACATCGAGATTGAAAGAGAGGGTGAAATCCTTTTTTCGAGACATTATATTGACAACACGCTGCTTCGGAATGGTATACTGATCAGGAGACACAAAAGTTGAGACAGAATGGAGAGAAGAGAGGATGAACGAGTTTCATTTACCCGGATGTCTGATGATTGAGGAGGGCGCCTGTGAGCGTCTGAATGAGATTTTGTCGGACTGCATTCCAAAGATCGAAAAAAAGAAGTCGGTGATTGCTACGGAGGAAGCGCTGGTTCCCATCATGAAGCCTTATCTGGACGAGATGAAGCGGGATCTGCCAAAGAGCGAAATCTATCTCATCGAGGAGAACAGTTTCGAGGAGGCCATGGAGCTGGCGAAACACATCTGCATGGAAGATGTGGAGGTCATCATCGGCATGGGAGGCGGAAAGGTGCTGGACGTGGCGAAATACGCGGGCTTTGTAGGGAAAATTCCCTATATCTGCGTGCCCACGACCCTGAGTAACGACAGTCTCTCTTCGCCAGTGGCGGTGCTTGGAACAGAGGGGGATGAGAGAAAGACCTTAAAGTGCGCCATCCCGGCGGGGATTGTGGTGGATGTGAACGTGATTATGGGGGCGCCCGTATCGCACTTACAGTCCGGCATCGGCGACACCATCAGCAAGTATACGGCGCTCTACGACTGG
The DNA here is from genome assembly GCA_949076555.1 of uncultured Lachnospiraceae bacterium. GTDB lineage: Bacteria > Bacillota > Clostridia > Lachnospirales > Lachnospiraceae > UBA3282. The sequence continues at coordinate 43,533 of CARUOB010000005.1, forward strand.
AAGCTGGATGCGGCCCACAGGAAAGACCGGGTGGATGACTTCTCTTATCTGCTCTCGGATATGGCGCTTTCCTCTCTGTGCTACAATGAAGAGAAATCGCTTAAGAGCAAAGAATTTATCAAGATATTGACGCAGTCACTGGTGCTTGGCGGACTGGCCATGGAGATTGCGGGAAATTCCAGACCGTGCAGCGGTTCGGAACATCTTTTCTGCCATTCACTGGAAGAAAACCATAAGGAAATACAGATCTCCCACGGTATGGCGGTAGCGCTTGGGAGTCTGGTGAGCTGTCGGCTGCAGGGGCGTGACGTAAAGCGGCTGGAAGCGGTTCTGCGGGCTTACGGGATGGACATGGACCCCATGAACTGGGGGATCACGAAGGAGATCTTTACGGATGCGTGGCTTCGGGCGGCAGACACCCGAAAGGACAGGCATACGGTGCTGAACGAAACTACGCTGACAAAAGAGCTGTTTGACGGAATTTACGAGGAATTGCGGGCAGACCGATAAAAATATTCTGTACAAATCCTCCAAAATGAAATAAAATCTATTTAGTAAGGGGAGAGACCGTCTGTTTCTACAGGCGGAGCGGGATTCATGCCGGCATACTTGGAATCAGACGGTGATACGAAAGAGGAGGTGTGAATATGAAGACGTACATGCTGGATTTAAACTCCATCGACAAGGTGAAAGGGTTTGTGAGCGCAATCGAGAAATTCGACGGGTATTTTGACATTGCCACAGGAAGATATGTGGTTGACGCGAAGTCAATCATGGGTATTTTTTCTATGGATCTGTCCAGAAAGATTGAGTTTCGGATTCTGGAGACGAGCGCACAGATTTCAGAGGTGGAGGCGGCAATCGCACCCTACCTTGCATAGTGGAAGGGGACAGGGAGAAACTGTCACGGAAAATGAAACGGCTGCCGGTGTTTGACACATTGGCAGCCGTCTGTTTTTATCATCTGAAATTCGGGTGCGGTCAGATTTGCTTTTCGGCAATATATATGCTAAGATGTTCTACTAAGGAACTTCCGGAAAGGGGTTCGTGGTACATGAAGTAAACTTGGAGGTTTAAGATGCTGGAGCTTAAAAATATATCTTTTCAGGCCGAGGACGGCGGAAAAGAGATAGAAATTCTGAGGAATATCAATCTGACGATAGCGGACCGCTTCGTGGCAGTCACAGGGCCGAACGGCAGCGGCAAATCGACGCTTGCGAAGATTGTGGCGGGTATTCTGACGCCCACGGAAGGGCAGATTCTTCTGGACGGCGTCGATATCACGGAGAAATCCATTACGGAGCGGGCGCAGATGGGGATTGGCTTTGCCTTTCAGCAGCCGGTCCGGTTTAAGGGACTTACGGTGAAAGATATGCTTTCTCTTGCCGCAGGCAGGGAGACGGCGGTTTCGGAAGTCTGCTCCATGCTGTCGGAGGTGGGGCTTTGTGCCAGAGATTATGTAAACCGAGAAATCAACGCCAGTCTGTCCGGCGGGGAATTGAAGCGCATTGAGATCGCCATGATTATGGCGAGAAAGACGAAGGTTTCTATCTTTGACGAGCCGGAGGCGGGGATCGATCTGTGGAGTTTTCAGAACCTAATCCGGGTGTTTGAGAAGATGCATGAGGAAATTCACGGGACGATTCTGATTATTTCCCATCAGGAGCGGATATTGAACATTGCCGATCAGATCGTGCTGTTGGCGGATGGCAGAATTGAGAAGGTGGGGAGCAGGGAAGAAGTCATGCCGGATCTTTTGGGAGCGGGGCAGCCCTGCCGGACTTTGAGCGATAAATTGATTTAGCGAAGCGGATTGATGGAGGAAACTATGGACGCGATACAACAGGAACTGCTTGCGCAGGTGGCGGATCTGCATGAAGTGCCGGAAGGTGCGTATAATATCCGTGCAAACGGCGAGATGGCGGGAAGAAATATCACCGCCAATATAGATATTGTAACGAAGGAAGACTGTCCCGGTATCGATATCAGAATCAAACCGGGGACGAAATCGGAGAGCGTGCATATTCCGGTGGTTTTAAGCCAGAGCGGCTTACAGGAAAGTGTGTACAATGATTTTTTTGTGGGAGAGGACTGCGATATTACGATCATAGCGGGCTGCGGCATTCACAACGGCGGTTCGGCGTCTTCTTCACATTCCGGTATCCACCGGTTTTTCGTAGAAAAGAACGCTAAGGTGAGATATGTGGAAAAGCACTACGGTTCTGGAGACGGCAGCGGGGAGCGGATTATGAACCCGACCACGGAGATTCATCTGGCCAGGGGCGCGTCTTTGGAGATGGAGACAGTGCAGATCAAGGGGATCGATTCCACGGTGCGCACGACGACCGCCGAGGTGGCAGAGGGTGCGAGTCTGGTAATCAAAGAAAAGATTATGACCCATGGAAAGCAGTATGCCGAGACGGATTTCACGGTGGATATGAAGGGAAAGGATTCCAGTGTGAACCTGATTTCCAGATCGGTGGCGAAGGAGCGTTCCAGACAGATATTCCGCAGCCGGATTGTGGGGAATGAGAGCTGCCACGGGCACAGCGAATGCGACGCTATCATTATGGATGAAGCCAGTGTCAGCGCGATTCCGGAATTGACGGCAAACCATATCGACGCCAATCTGATTCACGAAGCGGCGATCGGGAAGATCGCGGGAGAACAACTGATTAAGCTCATGACGCTCGGCCTCACGGAGAAAGAGGCCGAAGAGCAGATTGTAAAGGGATTTTTAAAATGAGAAAGTTTTTACAGTACGCACTGAACCGGGTGGTGATTACGGCGCTTTTGGTGCTTTTGCAGATTGCCTTTTTTCTGGTTGTCCTGTTGCGGTGGGGAAATTATTATGTCTGGTTTTCACTGGTGCTGCGTTTTATCACCTTCTGGGCAGTGATCTACATCATATGGAAACCCAACAACCCTGCCGTAAAACTGGCCTGGGTGGTGCCGATACTGACGTTTCCGCTGTTTGGAGGCGTGCTTTATCTGTGTTACGGCCATGTGATCGTGCCCAAAAAGCTGCGCGACAGCATGGAGCGGACGGACAAACTGGTTAGAAAAAGCCTGGTGCAGGATAAAAAGACGCTGAAGGATCTGAAAAGGGAAGACCCGGCGGAAGCTAACTTAAGCGGATATATTTATTCCTATGCGGTCATGCCTGTTTGGGATCAGACGGAGTCTGCTTTTTTTGCTGACGGACGGCCTTGGTGGGAAAGCCTGCTGAGAGATCTTGAGAAGGCCGAGCATTTTATCTTTCTGGAGTTTTTTATTATCAAGGAAGGAAAAATGTGGGATGCGATGCTTGATATTCTGGAGCGGAAGGCAAAGGAAGGCGTGGAAGTCAGGCTGATCTACGATGACATCGGATGTGCGTTCCTTCTGCCGAAATACTACGACAGAACCATTGAGAAGAAGGGGATCAAGTGCGTGGCATTCAACAGGCTGGTGCCTTTTATGTCTCTGGTGCTGAACAACAGGGATCACAGGAAGATCGTGGTAATTGATGGAAAAACGGCGTATACGGGCGGCATTAATCTGGCGGACGAGTATATCAATTATGAGCATCCTTACGGAGATCACTGGAAGGATACGGGCATACGGATTCACGGGAAAGCGGTCTGGAACTTCACCGTCATGTTTTTACAGATGTGGAATATGTCCCGGTATACGGAGGAGGACTACGGCAGATACTATCATCCGTTTGAAAAGATACCGGGAGCGGGAGGCTTTGTGCAGCCGTATATGGACACGCCCTTTGACGATGAGACGCTGGGGGAAAATGTGTACCTGAATATGATTGGCGATGCCGAGCGTTATGTCTGGATTTACACGCCCTATCTGGTTACGGACAATGAAATGATTACGGCTTTAAAGTTAGCGGCAAAGCGCGGGGTGGATGTGCGGATCGTGACGCCTGGTGTGCCGGATAAAAAGTTTGTCTACTGGCTGACCCAGTCCAATTACCAAAATCTGATCGGCGCGGGCGTCAGAATTTTTCAGTACAAGCCCGGCTTTATCCACGCCAAATGTGTACTCTCGGATGACGAGTCGGCGGCGGTCGGCACGATCAATTTCGATTACAGAAGTTTTTACCATCACTTTGAATGCGGCGTATATCTCTACCGCGCGCAGGCCGTGGAGGAACTGAAGAAGGATATGGAGAAGACTTTCAGTATATGCGAGGAAATCACGATGTCATGGTGCCGGGAGAAGTTTGTGAAGACCAATGTGATAGGCCCGCTGCTAAAGCTGTTGTCACCGCTTATGTAAGAAAGATGGAGAAGGATTTATGATTCGGTTTTTAAAGGTAATTGTCTGGAATCTGCCAAGAATCTACATGATACCCAGAATGGCGTATAAAGCCAGACATAAGGAACGCTACGGTGAGGAGGCGTGCTACGCATATGCAAGGCTGGCGATCCGGCGCATGATGCGGGCGGGGCGGATACACACAAAGCGTTTCGGCGCGGAGAACCTTCCGGAAGAAGGCGGGTATCTTCTGTGTCCGAACCATCAGGGAAAATATGATGCGCTGGGGATTATGATATCCCACGACAAACCCTGTTCGGTGGTGATAGACGACGCCAAGTCCCATGGGATTTTAGTCAAACAGTTTATCGATCTGATACAGGGCAAACGCCTGAAAAAGGACGATACCAGACAGTCGATAGGGATTATTAAAGAACTTGCCGAGGATACCAGACAGGGGCGGCGCTTTATTATTTTTCCGGAGGGCGGCTATTTTCATAACCACAATACCGTGGGAGAGTTTAAGCCGGGCTGCTTTAAGAGTGCGGTGAAGGCCAGAGTGCCGATTGTGCCGGTGGCGCTGATCGATTCTTACCGGGTGTTTGAAGAGTGGACGTTACGGAAGGTGGAGACGCAGGTTCACTTTCTGAAAGCGATCCCGTACGAAGAATATGAGGGCATGACTACGACGCAGATCGCGGAGATGGTAAAAGACAGAATCGCAAGCAGAATCAGTGAGGTAGTCAGCCCTGCATAGGGAAATTACAGTTTAATGATCGGATGTTTGTATTCACTCAATTCCGGCGACGGGTTTCGTCCCGGGAATTTATTGCGGACAATACTTTGATAAATATGGCTTGCATAGATATCCTTTTCCAGCATGGAGAGGCCTGTCTCTGCAAGCTGTTTTTCTGCGTCCGCGAGCTTGGAGATCAGCGGAATGCGGGCGTTTTTCTTGGTGGCGGAAAGGAGCGGGCCGGCGCTCTCGCGAAAACCCAGCATACGGGCATAGAAAATCCAGCCTTCCTGTCCGTACTGTATCAGGCGTTCCTTGTGGATGCCGAGCAGGATATGCATCAGGCTCCGGGAGATTCTCACATAAGTGCGGTTCTTGGACTTTAGGAGATCGCAGAAGGAACTGAAATCACGGTATTGCGGCAGGAGCTTTATGATCCTGTCCGACAGTTCTTTGTCGATATCCGGATAATGGGCAAAGCCCTCCTTTTCTCCGGTGAGGAGACTGTACTGTAAAAGGAGGGAAAAATCGTCTGCAAAAACAGGGTAGGATTTCAGGTAGGCGTCCTCCATCAGCTGCAGGGAGGACGCAGGAATCTGTCTGGCAAGGCTTTCCGATGTGCCTGTATGCCGCAGGGATTCCCGGATGGCTAACGCAGAGCAGAAGCCGTTGTTCAGACTGTTGTCGTGGTAGGAGGCGCCGGTGCGTTTGATCGTATATGATGCCATCTGGCTCTCCCAGTAGAGGAGCGCTTTACAGTATTCGATCCCCAAAATGTTGTTCGGGCTGGTGAGTACGTTGATATGGGACGTCAGATGGGGCGCAGAAGCCTCCAGTGCAACATTTCTCGCCTGCGGATAGGTGTGGCCGGAGCGCAGTTCCTGATCCAGTGTTTTTTTAAAGACAGGACCCTCGCTCAAAAGCGCCTGCGCGAAGTCTGTAAGCACGCGGATATCACCGCATTCGCTGCCAAAGCAGAGAGCGTCGACGACACCCAGCTTATCGAGGAGAGCCACTGCGCTGCGGGCGAAATGTTCCGCGCTGCTGATGGAATAGCAGACGGGCAGCTCGATCACAAGATCCGCGCCGCCAAGCAGCGCGCTTTCGGCGCGCAGATATTTATCCATCAAGGCTGGTGCGCCGCGCTGGACAAAATCACCGCTCATAACGACGACACAGTAGTCGGCGTGTGTGAGTTCTTTTGCCTTTCTGATGTGATAGGCATGTCCGTTGTGAAACGGATTGTATTCCGCAATAATTCCAACCGTCTTCATAGCTTTTCTCTTCCCCCGAATTTTCATACATCCCCTGTCTCCAGTTTATCACAATGCGGTGAATTTGTATTGTTTTTTCTTACAAACAGATCAGAAAATTACTTGTCTATGAAAGCGGAATTAGGTATCATGTAAGATAGAAAGAAGGAGGGTATAGCTATGTCTTATATTGATCTGATGAAAGAGAAGGCCAGAAGTGATAAAAAAACGATTGTTCTGCCGGAGACCAATGATAAGAGGACGCTGATCGCGGCGGCCAACATCGTGAAGGAGGGGATCGCCGATATCATCATGGTGGGGAATGAGGAAAAGATTATGGACGGTGCCGGATGGCTGGAAGTGGAGCTGGACGGCGTGCAGATCATAGACCCCGAAAAGACCGAAAAGCTGGAGGAGTACACGGAACTTTTGTATGAGATCAGAAAGAATAAGGGGATGACGCCGGAGAAGGCAAGGGAGATTTTGCTGAAAGATTATCTGACCTTCGGCGTAGTGATGGTAAAAGCGAATGACGCGGACGGCATGGTGGCCGGCGCCTGCCACGCTACGGCGGATACGCTGCGGCCCGCGCTGCAGATTTTAAAGACCGCGCCCGGCGTGAAACTGGTATCGGGTTTCTTTATTCTGGACGTGCCGGACTGTGAGCTGGGGGCCAACGGCACCTTCCTCTTTGCGGACTGCGGTCTGAATCAGGACCCGACGGCGGAGGAGCTTGCGGCCATTGCGGATACTTCCGCCAAGAGTTTCAAGAGCCTGGTAGGCGTGAAACCGATCATCGCCATGCTGTCCCACTCGACCAAGGGCAGCGCCAAGCATCCGCTGGTGGACAAGATGGTGGAGGCGACGCGGATCGCCCATGAGCAGTACCCGCACCTTACCATAGACGGAGAACTCCAGTCCGACGCGGCCCTCGTGCCCCAGGTAGCCAAGTCCAAGGCGCCCGGCAGCGAAGTGGCTGGCAAGGCAAACGTGCTGATCTTCCCCAATTTGGACAGCGGTAATATCGGCTATAAACTGGTGCAGAGACTCGGCAAGGCGGAAGCCTACGGTCCCATGCTCCAGGGCATCGCCAAACCCGTAAACGACCTCTCCCGCGGCTGCTCCTGGCAGGACATCGTAGGCGTAGTAGCCCTCACGGCTGTGCAAGCACAACTTGCGTGACAGCTATGAGCAGTGCGCAGACAGAAGAATAGACGCGGCGGGGAGCTTGCTCACCGAAGTGTCTATTCGGATGGATGCATAGGGCGACAGCCCGCGAGCGAGGAAAACCGAAGGTTTTTCGAGCGGGCACTGCGGGGTAGAGCAAATTAGCGCAGACAGAAGAATAGACGCGGCGGGGAGCCAGCTCACCGAAGCGGCCAAAACAATTTTTCGTAGAAAGAAGGAAAACCATATGAACATACTTGTTATCAACTGCGGCAGCTCCTCCTTAAAATTCCAGCTCATCGACGCGGAGACGGAGAAGCAGATCGCCAAGGGTCTTTGCGAGCGCATCGGCATCGACGGCAGCCAGATCGTCTATCAGCCTGCGGGTGGGGAAAAGGAAGAGACGGTGACGCCCATGCCCGATCACACCAAGGCGATCGAACTTGTCTTAAACGCGCTGATGAACGAAAAGACGGGCGTGGTGAAATCTCTGGATGAAATCGGCGCGGTAGGACACCGCATCGTGCACGGCGGAGAAAAGTTTGCGTCGTCCACAATCATCACCGACGAAGTGATCGAGGCGATCAGAGCATGCAACGATCTGGCGCCCTTACATAATCCGGCCAATCTGATCGGCATTGACGCCTGCAAAAAACTGATGCCGGATACGCCTATGGTGGGTGTGTTCGATACGGCATTCCACCAGACCATGCCCCAGCATGCGTATCTGTACGGGCTGCCTTACGAATATTATGAGAAATACAAGGTGAGGAGATACGGTTTCCACGGCACAAGCCATTCCTACGTTTCCAAGAGGGCGGCGGAGATTCTCGGCAAAAAGTATGAGGACATGAAGATCATTGTCTGCCACCTTGGCAACGGCGCAAGCATTTCCGCTGTGGAGAACGGGCGCTGCGTGGACACGTCCATGGGCCTTACACCCCTTGAAGGATTGATTATGGGCACTCGCTCCGGGGATATCGACCCGGCGATCATCGAGTTTATCGCCCATAAGGAAAACAAGACCATCGACGAGGTGATGACCATACTGAATAAGAAGTCCGGCGTACTTGGGCTTTCCGATAACCTGTCCTCGGATTTCAGGGACTTGGAAAAATCCTATGTGGCGGGGGAGGAGAGAGGACTTCGCACGATTCTTGCTTTTTCTTACCGTGTGGCGAAGTATATTGGCGCGTACACCGCGGCCATGAACGGTGTGGACGCCATCTGCTTTACGGCCGGGGTGGGGGAGAACAACCCTCTGGTGAGAAAGCATGTCTGTGAGCATCTGGGGTATCTTGGCATAACGCTGGATGAGGAGAAAAATCAGGTGCGCGGGGAGGACAGAGAGATCAGTACGCCCGATTCTAAAGTGAAAGTACTTGTGGTTCCCACCAATGAGGAGCTTGCGATCGCGAGGGAGACATTTGCGCTGGTGAAATAAAATATGAGAAGTACGGCGGCCGTCACTACGAATCAGTGGCGGCTGTCTTTACGTGCGCGGGAAACTGCCGCCGATTGTATTTCACACGCGAAAATAAACCACTTACCGACAGTGTTATTGCCGTAAGGTCTTTTGTGCGTTACCATAAGCCCATAAGAAAAAGGAGGCGGGTGGCTATGCGTATTCTGGTAATAAACGGAAGCCCGAAAGGGGAGAAAAGCAATTCGTATCAGTTGACGAAGGCATTTTTAAAGGGGGTAAGTCAGGAGGACGGGACGGCAGAAATCCGGGAACGGGCAGTCTGCAAGATGGATATCCGTCCCTGTCTCGGCTGTTTTTCGTGCTGGAACCGCACGCCCGGCAAGTGTTGTATTCAGGATGACATGGAGCAGGTGATTCGGGATCTGCTCTGGGCGGATGTCACGGTGTGGAGTTTTCCGCTGTATTATTTTACGGTGCCGGGGGCGTTAAAAAATCTGATAGACCGGCAGCTTCCTATGAATCTTCCTTTCATGGAGGAACAGGAGGGGCAGATCGGAAACGGCGGGCATCCTTCCAGATATGATATGAGCGGCAAGAGGACGGTGGTGATTTCCACCTGCGGGTTTTATACCGCGGAGGGAAATTATGACGGTGTGCGCAGTTTGTTCGATCATCACTGTGGACCGGGGAATTATACTGCGATTTTCTGCGGGCAGGGAGAACTGTTCCGGGTGACGGAACTGTCCGCGGTCACGGGCGCATATCTCTCCTGTGTGGAACAGGCGGGACGGGAGTACGCGGGCGGCGGGATCTCTGCGCAGAGCTGGGCGCGGCTTGCACAGCTTCTTCTGCCGCGGGAAACTTTTGAAGCCTGTGCGGACGCAAGCTGGGGAATTGCCAGAGAGGACGCCGGGGCAGGAAATAAGGAAGCCGGGGCAGGAGACGGGAGCAGCGCGCAGACACCGTCGGATACGCTGACCTTTACAAGGCAGATGGCGGCGCTGTATCGGAAGGACAGCTGGAATGGAAAAGATATCGTACTGGAGATGGATTACACGGATGTGGGGGAATGTTATCAGATTCTTCTGGGAAAGGACGGCAGTCATGTTTACACGGACGGCTCCCTTACGGCGGACACCAGAATCGAGACGCCGGTCACCGTATGGCGCTCGATTGCGCAGGGGGAGATCCGGGGAGAAGAGGCAATGATGCAGGGGCTTTACCACGTGAAGGGCGACTTTAACCTGATGCTGAAATGGGACGATTACTTTGGCGGTTCCCGTCCGCAGTCTAAGCCGGTGAAAGAGACTTCGGAACAGAAGAATGAGGATATGAGCATCACGCTGATTCCGTGGATCGTCCTTTGGGTGGCAGCTTCTGTCAGCAAACAGCCGGGATGCCTGCTCACCCTTGCCGTCTGTGCGTTTGTGCCGCTTGTCTATTACCGGCATAAGAAAACCTTGTATGATGTGTTAAGCGGTGCGCTGGTGACGGGATTTTCCGTTGTTATGCTGGCAGGGGCAGATGAGAAAATAATGCTGCCCTTCTCTTATCTGGCGTTCGGTGTGATGTGGCTGGCGTCCTGCTTTCGAGGACGGATACCGCTCACGGCGCATTATTCCAAGAACGGCTACGGCGGGGATGACGCCTTGAATAATTCGCTTTTTGTCAAGACGAACCGCATTCTGACCATGCTCTGGGGCATCCTTTATCTGGTCACGGCAATGATCAGCTGGTTTCTGATGCGGTCGGCGCTAAGCAGCCTGTCCGGGCTGATCAATTCTGCGGCTCCTGTTTTTATGGGAATTTTTACGGCATGGTTTCAGAAGTGGTATCCGGCGAGAGTGGCGGGAGGAAAGTGAGATCACGGCAGAACATGTGAAAAATGAGTCTTACGACGGAGTGGAAGGAAACATGAAAATAACAATACAGGATATTGCGCCCGGGGAAGAGGAAGAGATCATCGTCAGATGCAGGGAGCTGGATGAGGCGCTTCTGCGGATGATTCACGGGTTAAAGACGAGGCGCGGGAAATTTACGGTCGCGGACAACGATAAGATCAGGCAGATTGACGCGGGGGATATCTACTATTTCGAGGCGGTGGACAACAAAGTCTTTCTCTATCTGGAGAAGGATGTGTTTGAGACCAGATACAAATTGTATGAGATCGAGGATGAGTACGCCAATACGGACTTTTTCCGGGCGTCTAAATCGGTGATTATCAATCTGGCAAAGGTGAAACAGTTTGCCCCGGATTTCGGCGGACGGTTTGAGGCGCAGATGAGGAACGGGGAAAGGCTTATCATTTCCAGACAGTATGTACCGGCGTTGAAAAAGCGGCTCGGGATGTGAGAAAACGGAGAATGATGAAAGAAAAACAGACGCGGGAAACCGCGCGGAAACGAGGAATATATGACGGAATGTATCAAAAAGCGAGTGGTGGAACTGCTGCTGACTTTCTGTATGGTTACGACAGGCAGCGTCTTTGTCTGCGCGGTCTATAACAAAATATTCTGGTCCGGCGATACGTTTTTGGATGCGGATATTTTATGGCAGCTTCTTGCGATGGCTTTCGTGTGCAGTCTGGGCAATTTTATCCATCCTTACCGGGAGATCAGCCGCAGACGGGAGCTGTTTGACAGAGGACTGCATTATGTGTATATCAATGTGGTTGTGTTGGGATGCGGTTACGGGTTTGGATGGATGGATATAGAAAACATTTTTATGCTTGCCGCAATGACGTTGGGCATACTGGTCGTCTTTGTGAGCGTTTCTTTTGTGATCCGGAGACTGCATGAGAGAGAGACAGAGAATCTGAACCGCATGCTTAAGGAGTATCAGCAGGCGGCCCAGAGAACAGCCAAGCAGTAAGTGTGCGTTTGCGGGGCGCTAATGCTGCGCCCCTGTCGGAATTTTCTTGTCGGTATGTAGGATGTGGTTCACAAGCCACTCCGTCAGAAACTCCATGAGATCCTCAAGCGTTTCCTGCTGGTTTTCATCGACATGTTCCAGATCCATATCTTCCAGTCTTGAAACAAAGGCCTCATGCGCCCGTTTCTGGGCTTCGAGTCCGTCATACTGAATGCTTTCCATGTACATTTCTTCGTCCTGAAAATGGAATTTTGTGTAATCCCGGAGTTCTTCGAGAAGATGGACGATCTCGTCGTATTTATCGAATGCCATTTCATCCGTCATCACGCGGTACACATCCCCGATGATGCGGAACAGCTCTCTGTGCTCCTTGTCGATCAGCGGAATATCGGTCAGGTAGGTATCGTCAAACTGGGGCGCGCATCTTTCCGACGATGGCCTTAATTTGCCGATCATCAGATCGGAGCTGATGATGTGGCGGTACAGCCAGGTCACAAGATACCGCAGCAGGTCGTCAAGCACCGCCTGCTGGGCGGTGTCGGAGGAGAAGGAGTTTGTGATGCCGTTGATTTTGTCCCGGAAGAAAAGATGCTGCTTTTTCTGCAGAGAAAGCTCCGGATGGCGGATGCTTTCCATGTAGGACTCTTCGTGCTGGAAATGCGCTTCCGCATACTGCTCCAGCCGCTCCACCGTCTCCAGGATACGGTCATATTTGTCATTGAGGATCTGGTTATCCAACAATTCCTGCGTTTCGTTTATGATGCGAAACAGTTCCCTGTGTTCGTTGTCGATCTCTTCTACACCGATCAGACAGTCGTCTGTGAAATAATACATAATTTGGAATCCTCCCGTTTTTATTTCGAATGCAATTCTTTTGTGCCCATTATATCATACAAAATATATTGCGGACACAGGCGTGGCAAAATTTTGTGCAAAATAAAGATTTTCTCGCGGGAGCGGATTTCTAGGTGATTTCTAAAAATAATCGGTTGACAAACAGGGATGCCCTATGTATAATTGTTTGAGTGTGGATAGGAGTCTGCTATGTTCGTGAACCTGACAGAAGTGTTAACAAATGAGGACAGAGTTGTTTCCATGCAGACAGAAACAGGGATTACAGAAATTTCTGTCGGTGGGGAGAAATTTCCGGTGCTTGCTTCATCACCGGTGAGCTTTGTTTTTGCAAACACGGGAAAGGGCAGGGCACGGATTGAGGGAAAAGCGGATTTTGTCTTCTCGGCGGGCTGTGACAGATGTCTGAAGCCGGTGGAAGAGAAGCGGGAAGTCAGCTTTACCAGAGAAGTGTGGGCGCCGGATATAGCGGCTGAACCTTCGGCATACGAAGAACAGCCCTTCATGGAAGGCTTTCAGTTGAATGTAGAGGACTTGCTCATCAGTGAGATAGTGACAAGCTGGCCTATGAAGATCCTGTGTAAGCCGGATTGTAAGGGGATCTGCCCCATATGCGGCAGGGATCTGAATACGGGAATGTGCGATTGCGACACGTTTGTTCCCGATCCCAGGATGGCGGCGATCAAAGATATTTTTGAAGCGGATAAGGAGGTGTGACGATGTCTATTTGTCCTAAAAACAAATCTTCTAAAGCTAGAAGAGATAAGAGAAGAGCAAACTGGAAAATGAGTGCTCCGACTTTGGTAAAGTGTAGCAAGTGCGGCGCGTTGATGGTGCCCCACAGAGTATGTAAGAAATGCGGAACGTACAACAAAAAAGAAATCATCGCGGTTGATTGACGGATGTGAAGGGCTTTTCGGGAACCTCTCGAAGAGCCTTGATTTTTGTGGGCGGATTTAGTATATTATAACTATTCAAACAGGGTTGTAAAGCGGGTGTTAGAGAAACGGAAGGTTGTGTATGAGCGAATGGATTAAAGTGGCCGTCGACGCCATGGGCGGGGACAATGCCCCTGTGGAGACGGTAAAGGGCGCTGTGGAGGCGGTGAACGAGAGCGGCAAGATCAAAGTATATCTGGTGGGAAAGCAGGATATTCTGGAAAAGGAGCTTGCAGGATATACATATTCGAAGGAACAGATTGAGGTGGTACATGCCTCCGAGATCATTGAAACGGCAGAGCCGCCGGTGATGGCGATCCGGAAGAAAAAGGATTCTTCGCTTGTGAAAGCGCTCAATCTGGTAAAGGACGGCACCTGTGACGCCTTTGTATCCGCGGGAAGCACCGGGGCGACTCTGGTGGGCGGACAAGTCATTGTGGGCCGGATTAAGGGTGTGGAGAGGCCGCCGTTGGCGCCGCTTATCCCTACGGCGACAGGATGCTCACTTTTGATTGACTGCGGGGCGAATGTGGACGCCAGACCTTCCCATCTGGTGCAGTTTGCGAAGATGGGTTCGGTTTATATGGAATATGTGATGGGCGTTAAGAATCCGAAGGTCGGTATTGTGAATATCGGCGCGGAGGAGGAAAAGGGAAACGCCCTTGTGAAGGAAACCTTCCCGCTTCTCAAAAACTGCTCTGACATCAATTTTATAGGCAGTGTAGAGGCGAGAGACATTCCGGCCGGAGCAGCGGACGTCATTGTATGCGAGGCTTTTGTCGGCAATGTGATATTAAAAACTTATGAGGGCGTGGGACTGACACTGATTAGCAAAGTGAAGGAGGGCATGATGTCTACACTTCGCAGCAAGATCGGGGCGCTTTTGGTAAAACCCGCGCTGAAGACGACTTTGAAGGCTTTTGATTTGGAACAGTACGGCGGCGCGCCGCTTCTGGGACTGAAAGGTCTGGTAGTGAAGACCCACGGCAGTTCAAAAGCGAATGAGATAAAAAATTCTATTTTACAGTGTATTGCCTTTACGGAGCAGCAGATCAGCGAAAAGATCCGGGAGAAAGTGAAAGTGCAGGAGAGTGCAGGCTAGTGTGCTGTATCATTCATTTTCAGCCAAATGACGCAGAATGAATTTTCAGGCAATCCATTTGGCGAAATGTGAATGATACAGTACACTAGTGCGGCTGCGATAAGATACCGGCAGCGGAAGACGCTTTGGAAAGCGAAGGGGTATGTTTTGCGATGGAGTTTAACAAATTACGGGAAGTGATAGCAGGGATTTTAAGCGTAGATCCAAAGGAGATCACGGAGGAGACTACCTTTCTGGAGGATCTGGGAGCGGATTCTTTGGATGTGTACCAGATCATCATGGGGATTGAGGACGCCTTTCAGATTGAAATACCTGCAGAGAAGGCGGAGCGCATCACTACGGTGGGCGAAGCGGTAGAACTGATTAAGAGCAGCAGGGAGTAAGCGGCTGGCCCTTTCTGATGAGGAAGGGGCTTTTCCACGTGCGGATTCGCGGGGCGGGAAAGGGCATGGTCATTTTTATGACGGACGAAGTGTTTGACAGACTGGAAGAAAAAATTGCATATCGGTTCCGGGACAAAAATCTTTTGCGGCGGGCGCTTACCCACAGCTCTTATGCCAATGAGATGAGGATCAATAAATATGAAGATTATGAGCGGCTGGAGTTTTTGGGAGATGCCGTTTTGGAACTGGTGAGCAGCGATTTTCTTTTCCGGGAACAGGAGGAGACATCGGAGGGGGAGCTTACCAGAATGCGGGCGTCCATGGTCTGCGAACCTGCGCTGGCTTACTGCGCAAGGGACTTTTCTCTGGAGCAGTTTATACTGCTCGGGAAGGGAGAGGAGGCCACGGGAGGAAGAACGAGAGACTCCATTGTTTCGGATGTGATGGAGGCGGTAATCGGCGCCATTTATCTGGACGGCGGACTGGCGGAGGCTTCTGCCTTTATACACCGCTTTATTCTTTCGGATTTAGAACATAAGCAGCTTTTTTATGACGCCAAGACGATTCTGCAGGAGTGTGTGCAGCAGGGAAATGAGGGCGTACTTCACTATGAACTCGTGAAAGAGGAAGGGCCGCAGCACGATAAAATTTTCGAGGTGGAGGTCTATGTGGGGGATCAAAAAGCGGGATGGGGAGTCGGCCATTCCAAGAAAGCCGCACAGCAGCAGGCGGCATATCAAGCGCTGCTCGCAAGGAAAGAAAGGTAATATATGTATTTAAAAAGTATAGAGGTACATGGGTTTAAATCCTTTGCAAATAAAATTACGTTTCAGTTTCACAACGGTATCACAGGTATTGTGGGGCCGAACGGTTCCGGAAAGAGCAATGTGGCAGACGCGGTCAGATGGGTGCTTGGAGAGCAGCGCATCAAACAGCTCCGCGGCGTGTCCATGCAGGACGTAATCTTTTCCGGGACAGAGATGAGAAAGCCTCTGGGCTATGCTTATGTGGCGATTACGCTGGATAATGCAGACCACCAGCTCCCCATCGATTTCGATGAGGTGACGGTGTCGAGACGGCTGTACCGTTCCGGGGAGAGCGAGTACATGTTAAACGGTACGCCCTGTAGACTCAAGGACGTAAATGAACTGTTTTACGATACCGGTATCGGTAAGGAAGGCTACTCCATTATCGGACAGGGGCAGATTGATAAGATTTTGAGCGGCAAGCCGGAGGAGCGCAGGGAACTTTTTGACGAGGCGGCCGGCATTGTAAAATTTAAGAGAAGAAAATACGCGGCGCAGAAAAAGCTGGAGACGGAAAAGCAGAACTTACTGCGCGTAAACGATATATTGGCGGAGCTTGAGAAACAGACGGGGCCGCTGGAAAAGCAGGCGGAGAAAGCCAGGGTTTACCTTCGCAAGAAAGAGGAATTAAAGAATCTTGACGTGAATGTATTCCTGCTTGAAAACGTGCGGATTACGGAACAGTTGAAAGAGGTGGATGAGAAGCTTCGCATTGCCTCCGGGGATCTGCAGGAGACCACGGACCGGTATGAGTTTACCAAGGAGGAGTACGAGCGGATTCAGAGCCGCATCGAACAGTTGGACGCGGAGATTGAGGCGGCGAGAGCCACGCTTACGGACACGGGCGTGATGCGTTCTAAGCTGGAGGGCGAGATCAATGTCTTAAAGGAGCAGATCCACTCTGCGGAGGGAAACGAGGAGCATCTGCAGACGCGGATTAACAGCATCAGCGGGCAGCTTGCTGAGAGAGACAAAGAGAGGGAAGCCATTCTCGCGGAAAAACAGGAGATCGATGAAAAACTGACGGCTCTGGAGACGGAGCGGACGTCGGCGAGGGAGCTTTTAGAGAAAACCCAGAGCGAGATAGAAACCTTAAATAATCATATCGAAAGCGGAAAGAATACCATTATAGAGGCGCTGAATAACCGGGCTACCATCAAATCGAGGCTGGGACGTTTTGATACCATGCTGGAGCAGGTAAACATCCGGAAGGCGGAACTCAATTCCAGACTGCTCCGTGCCAAGTCCGACGAGGCAGAGCAGACAGAGACGATCAAAAAACTGGAGGAAGAATTTGAGGCCATCACACGCTCCATCAAGGAATTGACGGAGCAGCAGGAGCTTATGGAGGAGCGGCTTGCCGGGGTGAGGGACGAGCTGGCAGGCAAAGACCAGAAACTACGGGACACACAGGTGCTCTACCACCAGCAGAAATCCAAGCTGGAGGCGCTTTCCAACCTGACGGAGCGCTACGAAGGCTACGGCGGCAGCGTCAAGGCCGTCATGGAAAAAAAGGACTCAGAGAAGGGTATCATCGGCGTTGTGGCGGATATCATTCAGGCGGAGGCGAAGTACGAGACCGCGATTGAGACCGCGCTTGGCGGCAATATCCAGAATATCGTGACGGAGGATGAGGACACCGCCAAGCGGATGATCGGTTTCCTGAAAAAGGCGCGGGCGGGACGTGCCACATTCCTGCCGCTTACAAGCATTACCCGTCCGCAGGAGTTTAAAAATCCGGAGGCGCTCAAAGAACCTGGCGTCGTTGGGATGGCTGACGCGCTTGTAAAGATTGACAAGAAATATAAAAACGTGGCCAAAGCGATGCTTGGGCGTATTATGGTCGTTGACAATGTGGACAATGCGGTAAAGATCGCCAGAAAGTTTGATTACGGCATCCGCATGGTTACGCTGGAGGGCGAGCTTCTCGTGCCCGGCGGCGCCATCAGCGGCGGCGCGTTTAAAAATAACTCCAATCTGCTGGGCAGACGCAGAGAGATGGAGGAGTTGGAGAAAAAAGTAAAGCAGTATGTAAAGGAGATCGACCAGATATTAAATGAGATCGAGGAGACCAAGCGCGGCCGCAATAAAATGCGGCTCGAGATCGAGGATATCAAGGGACAGATCCAGCGGAAATTTATCGAGCAGAATACCGCCAGAATGAGTGTGATGCAGGCGGAGGAAAAGAAGAACGAGACCGCGGAAGGTTTCGGAGAGTTAAAAACGGAGGAGCAGGATATCGAAACCCAGATCGGTGAGATCCGGGCGGACAAGGAGACGGCAGCAAAGGAGCTGTCCGATTCCGAGGCCCTTGAAAAGAGCGTGGAAACCCAGATTGGTGAATTTCAGACGCAGCTTGAGGAAAAGCGGACGCTGGAATCCGAACAGTCCGCGCAGATGGCCGAGCGGGATGTGGAAGTGGAGAAAATGCGCCAGAACGCCGACTTCAAACAGCAGAATTTGGAGCGCGTGGACGGAGAGAGAGCACGCTATCAGGCAGAGCTTGACGAGGTGAAGGAAGGACTGCATCTGGGCAAGGAGGAAGTGGAGCGCAAGAAAGAGAGCATTCTCGAGATCGAGAGAACCATCGCGGCTTCCCACACGGCGCAGACAGAGGCGGAGATCAAACTGAAAGAGGACGTGGAGACCAAGGAAGAACTTTCCGGAAAGCAGAAAAACTTCTTTGGCACGAGAGAAGAACTTTCCCAGCGCATGGCGGCGTTAGATAAGGAAGTATACCGTCTGAACGCGCAGAAGGAGCGGATGGAGGAATCCATCGAGTCCCAGATCAATTATATGTGGGACGAGTACGAGATCACGCTCTCTGACGCGGAGGGATTAAAGAACGAAGAAATGACCGATCTGCCTGCTATGAAGCGGGAGATCGGCAGCTTAAAGGATGCGATCAGAAAACTCGGGGACGTGAACGTAAATGCCATCGAGGATTACCGGAATTTGATGGAGCGTTATACTTTCCTGAAAACACAGCATGACGATCTGGTGGAGGCGGAAAAAACGCTGCTCGGCATTATTGAGGAGCTGGACACTTCCATGCGGAAACAGTTTAACGAAAAATTTGCCCAGATCAACCGGGAGTTTGACAAGGTGTTTAAAGAGCTGTTTGGCGGCGGCAAAGGGTCCCTTGAGTTGATCGAGGATGAGGATGTGCTGGAGGCGGGCATTCTCGTGATCGCGCAGCCGCCCGGAAAGAAGCTGGTTAACATGATGCAGATGTCCGGCGGAGAGAAGTCCCTGACGGCGATCTGCCTGCTCTTTGCGATTCAGAATCTAAAGCCTTCGCCCTTCTGTCTTTTGGACGAGATCGAGGCGGCTCTTGATGAGAACAATGTGACGCGGTTTGCCAAGTATCTGCACAAGCTGACGAAGAACACACAGTTTATCGTGATTACGCACAGGCGGGGCACGATGGAGAAGGCGGACAGACTTTACGGCATTACCATGCAGGAGAAGGGAATATCCACGCTGGTGAGCGTCAACCTGATCGACAAAGAATTAGAGTGAGAAGTACATTCTCCGGGATTGAAGAGAGGTAGGATATGGGAGAAGAAAAAAAGGGGTTCTTCGGCAGGCTGAAAGAGGGCCTTACCAAGACGAGGGACAATATCGTACACAGCATGGATTCTGTTTTCGGCGGATTTTCCAATATTGACGACGAATTTTATGAGGAGCTGGAGGAAATCCTCGTGATGGGGGATATCGGTGTAAACGCCACCGAGGAGATTTTAGAGCGGCTAAAAAAGCAAGTCAGGGAAAACCGGATCAAGGAGCCGGCAGCCTGCAGGGAACATCTGATCAACAGCATCAGCGAGCAAATGGAAGTCGGAGAGACTGCCTACGATTTTGAGAACGAGCGGTCGGTGGTGATGCTGATTGGCGTAAACGGTGTGGGAAAGACTACCACGGTGGGGAAACTCGCGGCCCAGCTCAAGGGGCAGGGAAAAAAGGTGCTGATCGCGGCGGCGGATACTTTCCGCGCGGCGGCAGGAGAGCAGCTTTCGGAGTGGGCGGCCCGCGCAGGGGTAGATATGATCGGCGGCACGGAGGGCGCGGACCCGGCCAGCGTGATTTTCGATGCGGTGAACGCGGCGAAGGCGAGAAACGTGGACGTGCTCTTGTGCGATACGGCGGGGCGGCTCCACAACAAAAAGAACCTGATGGAGGAGCTGAAAAAGATCAACCGCATCATCGACAGGGAGTTTCCGGACGCCCACAGGGAGAATCTGGTTGTTTTGGACGGTACCACGGGGCAGAACGCCCTGCAGCAGGCGAGGGAGTTTAGCGAGGTGGCGGACGTGACAGGCATTGTCCTGACGAAGTTAGACGGAACGGCCAAGGGCGGCATCGCGGTTGCCATTCAGTCGGAGTTAGAGATTCCGGTAAAATATATTGGTGTGGGAGAATCCATAGAGGATTTACAAAAGTTTGACGCGAGGCAGTTTGTGGACGCGCTTTTTGACGTGAAGGATGAGCAGTAGTGTCTATTTGCAGTTGAAATAGGAGTAGACACAGCAGTGAGGAGGTACAGTGGGGATGGATACAATGACATTAGATCAGTTTGAAGAAGCCTATGAGGTGGTGAAAGAAGTCACCTCGGAGACGAAGCTCGTGTACAGCGACTATTTCAGTGCGCAGACCGGGAATAAAGTTTACCTGAAACCGGAAAATATGCAGCTTACGGGAGCATATAAGCTCAGGGGCGCCTACTATAAAATCAGCACCCTGACGAAGGAGGAGCGGGAGAAAGGGCTGATTACGGCTTCCGCCGGGAACCATGCACAGGGCGTTGCTTACGCGGCCAAATGCTACGGGGTGAAGGCGGTGATCGTGATGCCCACCACAACCCCTCTCATAAAAGTAAACCGCACCAAAAGCCATGGGGCGGAAGTGATTCTGCACGGGGACGTGTACGATGAGGCTTGCGCCCATGCGCTGGAACTGGCTGAAAAGAACGGCTATACCTTCGTGCATCCCTTCGACGATCTGGACGTGGCTACGGGGCAGGGCACCATCGCCATGGAGATCATAAAAGAGCTTCCGCTGGTGGACTATATTCTGGTGCCGATCGGCGGCGGCGGTCTTGCCACAGGCGTATCTA
Organism: uncultured Lachnospiraceae bacterium; assembly: GCA_949076555.1. Lineage (GTDB taxonomy): Bacteria > Bacillota > Clostridia > Lachnospirales > Lachnospiraceae > UBA3282. The sequence continues at coordinate 64,437 of CARUOB010000005.1, forward strand.
CGCTGGCCAAGCTCTTAAATCCGAAAATCAAAGTGATCGGCGTGGAGCCTGCGGGCGCGGCCTGTATGCAGGCGTCCATTAAGGCGGGGAAAGTGCAGACCATGCCGAAGGTCAACACCATTGCGGACGGCACGGCGGTGAAAACGCCGGGAGAGAAGATTTTCCCTTATGTGAGCAAAAATTTGGATGATATCATCACCGTGGAGGATGAGGAGCTGGTGGTGGCGTTTCTCGATATGGTGGAAAACCATAAGATGGTGGTGGAAAATTCCGGACTTCTCACGGTGGCGGCTCTAAAGCATCTGGATGTGAAGAATAAGAAGATCGTTTCCATCTTAAGCGGCGGAAATATGGACGTGATCACCATGTCCTGTGTGGTTCAGCAGGGGCTTGTGCTGCGCGATCGGATTTTCACCGTGTCGGTACTTCTGCCGGACAAGCCGGGAGAACTTTCCCGTGTGGCGGATGTGATCGCGAAACAGAGCGGCAATGTGATCAAACTGGAGCATAACCAGTTCGTCTCCATCAACCGCAATGCGGCGGTGGAACTTCGGATCACGCTGGAGGCATACGGCACCGAGCACAAAAACCAGATCATCAAGGCGCTGGAGGACAACGGCTATCAGCCCAAGCTCGTGCGGGCGAGCATATAGCGGGTAAGAGTAATATAAAACTCAAAAATGGAAATTATAACAAGATACAAAAAAAGGCAGGATTCACATTCATGCAGAAAGTGAAGAAATATGTTATTATAACGTTAGCGGCATTTGTGTATGCCGTCGGGGTCAGTCTCTTTACCGATCCCAATAATATGGCGCCGGGCGGCGTGACAGGTATCTCCATTATTTTGAGCAGGGTTCTTCCTGTCAGCACAGGTACGCTCATCATGCTGATCAACATACCGATTTTGATTTTCGCGGTATGGAAATTCGGAATCGCTTTTGCGGTGTCGACGATTTATGCCATAGCGCTGATCTCATCCTTTACGAACATACTGTCGGTATACGGGGCGGCGACGGACGATATCCTGCTGGCGGCTCTGGTGGGCGGTACGCTCACGGCGGTCTCCATCGGCGCGATGTTCCGCGCGGGAGCAACCACAGGCGGCACGGATATCATCGTCAAGGCGCTGCGGCTGCGGTTTCCCCATCTGAAGACGGGGAAAATATTCTTTCTTGCGGACGCGTTCGTGGTGACTCTCTCAGGCATCGTATTCCGGGATCTGAACGCCGCGCTGTATGCGGCGATTTCCACCATCTGTACATCGGTGGTGATGGATGTCGTGCTCTATGGCAGAGACGAGGCAAAACTTCTGTACATCATCAGCAGCAGAGCGGAGGAAATAGCGGGGCGCCTTTTGTCGGATTTGGATATCGGCGTGACATATATAAAAGGGCAGGGCGCATATAGTGGAGATAACAAGCGGGTGATTATGTGTGTGATGAAAAAGCACGTATCGCCCAGAGCGGAGGAAATTGTAAAACAGGAGGACCCCCATTCCTTTATGATTATCACAAGTGCGACAGAGGTGTTTGGGGAAGGATACAAAAGCTACTTTAGCGAGCGTGTGTAGCGGCATGCGCATATAAAAGGAGAGTCTATGCAGGAGAATCATTCGCAGGGAAAGCGCAGCAGGAAGAAACGAAGGAGAAGTGAGAACAGTATCCTCGCAGGCTCTATTCTCCTCTGTATCGTCACTTTGACGGCGGTCACGATCTGTCTGGTCATGGTGTTCCAGTACCGGGCGATTCAGCAGAAGAACACGGCGGTCATGGGCGAGCTGGAGGCCATCCGTCTGAGAGAGGAGGCTGCCTACAATCAGGCGGAGGTGGATGCCCTGGTTGAGAGTGCGGTGGAGGAAGCGAAGGAGAAAACAGGGGAAGAGGTAAAAGAGAGCTATCTTGGCGCCATAAAGGAGTTTATGACATCCGGGCAGGGAACGACGGAGATGCTCCGGACATTTTTCCCGGATGAGATCGTGGTGGCTGACGCCGGACGGTATTATTTCTTTCCGATTCTGGAGACGCTGGCCGGGAATACATACGATCCGGATTCCTTTATGGCGGACGGGGACGGCGTCATGCACTACTATGTGGATGGGGAGCGGGCTTCCCGCAAAGGCATAGATGTTTCCAGATATCAGGAAAAAATCGAATGGGATAAGGTGGCGGAAGACGAAGTGGATTACGCCTTTATTCGTCTGGGCATCCGGGGCTATACCGAAGGAGAAATTTTAGAGGATGAAACCTTTGTGGACAATATCAAGGGTGCGCTGAAAAATGACATTGACGTGGGCGTATACTTCTTTACGCAGGCCGTGAGCGAGGAGGAGGCCGAGGAGGAGGCCGAGTTTGTGATCGAGTCTATCGCGCCTTACAAGGTGACGTATCCTGTGGTGATTGACGTGGAGACGGTGACAAGCTCGAAGGCCAGAGGAAATGATCTCACCAGCGAGGAGCGGACGAAATACTGTATCGCCTTTTGCGAGAAGATCAAGGAGGCCGGGTACACGCCCATGATCTATGGCAATTTAAAGACCTTTACGCTGCTTCTTGACATAGAGGAGCTGGAGGAATATGACAAGTGGTTTGCCTACTATGACGATATGTACTATTTCCCCTATGACTTTAAGATCTGGCAGTACACGAACAAGGGGAAGGTTTCAGGCATCAAGGGCGATGTGGATATGAATATCAGCTTTGAGGCGCCGGAAGATTAGTGTGAGAAGTACTTCTAATCATTCGCAGCAAAGGCTGCTTCGCGAAGAAGTACTAAGTCTGCTGTGCAGACTTTTCTCACACAGGAGAATGCCCAAAATATGGGCATTCTCCGCACTGAATTGAGTCACAGTAGAGCTGTGACATGGAGGTTAGAGTGTAAAAATTTAGAAAGCGCAGCGGCGGCGACAGGAGGCTGGTGCTGTGAAAATACAAAAAGAAAGGCAGGGTTACGACATGAAATACGAGTTTGAAGGTACTGTAGAATTTCGGGAGAATGAAAATGCCATCTCCGTGCCCTTCAATGTCTGGGAGGTTTGCGAGAAGGTGGGAGACGCGCCGGTGCGGGTCTGCTTCGATGATGTGTGCTTTATCTGCGATCTGTTGCCGAAGGGGCAGGGGTATTATGATATCCCCGTCAGTCAGGATACGCTCTCCAAGGTGGAGCTTGGCAAGAAATACTTGATTTCCATCGAGATCGTGGGAAATGTCATGGGAAGAATCGGGGATAGTCCTTACAGTGTGGAGCATCCGATCCGTAAAATTGAAGGGGTGGAGCTGGTGACACAGCCATGGGACGGCCTGTGCGGACAGTCCTGTATCGCCATGATCGCGGGGACGACGTTAGATGAGGCCTGCGATATTATGAAGTGCAGAGAGTGGCAGGCAAACATGAGCAAAATGATTGCTACGCTGGAGTATCTGGGCATCCGTCATGCGGATAAGATCGTGTATACGCTTGGAAAAGAAGTGGAGCTTCCAAAGTGCACGATCATCATGGAGCGCATGGGCAGATACAGCCATTATCTTGTAGGGTATGACGGAAAGTACTATGACCCCAATCTGGGCGTGATCAAAGAGTTTGACATGGCTAAGATGGTAGGGTATCTGGAAATCGTTGTGTAATAAAAATTCTTTTATTCAAAGAATAAAAGCTGTCCTCTTAAAAAACGGGGACAGCTTTTGTTTGACTTGTAAAGACATTAATTTTCGTTCATTTTCTGTATGGACTCGGCGATACGGTTGGCGTCCTGCGTGATCTTTTTATAGATCTCCGTGGACTGCTTGGAGAAGGTGCCCATCTGCTTCGCGATGATGCCGAAACCGGCTCCTGCCGCGCCGACTCTGGCAGTCTCGATGGACGCGTTTAACGCCATGATCGTCTGCTTGGAGGCAATCGCCTCAAGTTCTTTGGTGTTAGCTTTAATCCGGGTTACCGTTTCGGTAGCGTTGGCGATTTCTTCCTCCCACACATGGAGCTTTTTGTATTCTGTGGCATTCATATATTCTTGTAAAACCATACGGTTCACGACATCGCTTAAAAGAGAAGCGGCTGCACGGATCGCTTTTTCCGAGCGGACGGGTACTTTTTGAACCGCGCGAACATAGCTGTCAGGATCAATACCAAGCTCTTCGGCGATTGCCTTAAATTTTTCCTCGTTCGGTGTATGCGGAAGAACCTGTCCGCCGATGATGGCGCCTACTTTTTGGCCGTTCAAAATAATGTCATTGGAAAAATCCATCAATCCGGCATGACATTCATAGACACCCTGGCCAGTGGCGTCACATTTCTGGCAGCGTTTTGCGCCTTCCGGGCATTCTCTGGTATATTTCATACAGAAATCCGTGAAACCGCTTCCCTTGGTAATATAGTTACCTTCGGTGTCAATGGCGATAGCGGCAAGGCCGGTGGCATCAGAAAACGCATCCTGTACTTTCTGCAAATGCGATATATCCATAAAATCCGAGAGTTTCATGTCAATTCCCCTCCTTCAACAATATTAAATTCATTATATCATGCTTTTTGACAAATGCCTATCTTTTTGTATGGTATAATACAGGATACAAGTAACAGTTCAGCCTTCGGCTTCCCTGCCATGTCTGATACGCACAAAATGCTCCAAAGTCGCATTTTGGCGCTGGCACAACTCGCAAAATCGCATACAGAACGATTTTACTCGCGGAATAGTGCATGGCTGAACTGTTACGGATACAACAAAACAAAGGCGGGATCGTGGGATGACTGAAATTTATTATGCGGAGGATGATCCGGATATTGCAGGTTCGGTGAAAACATATCTGGAGCGGAAGAACATGAACGTGTCGGTATACGGCACGCTTGCGGATCTAAAGCAGGCGCTTTCGCGGCGTCTGCCCGCTATGGTGCTGCTTGACTGGAACATGCCGGACGGGCGCGGGGACAGTCTGTGCCGGTGGATTCGCGGGACGTGGAAAGAACTGCCGGTTATTTTCCTCACGGTGCGGGGGGATAACACGGATATCGTTTCCGGGTTTGAGAGTGGGGCGGATGACTACGTGGTGAAGCCCTTTGCGCTGGAAATCCTGTATTCGAGAGTGCAGGCGCTTCTTCGCAGAAGCGGGAACGGAGGCGGAAAATATCTGTCCTGCGGCGGGATCACGATGGATTTAAACCGCAGGCTTGTCACATGCGGATTGGAGGAGGTGAGCTTGAGCGCGGCAGAGTATCAGGTGTTGTTGTGCCTGATGAGAAATAAGGGAAGGATTGTCACCAGAGAAAAATTGTTGGAACAGGTGTGGGATGTAAACGGGAACTATGTGAATGACAATACATTGACTGTAACAGTCAAACGCTTGCGGGATAAGCTGCCAAAGCCTGCCAGTGTGAAAACGGTCAGAAGTGTGGGTTATCGTATGGAGGACATGGCATGAGAGGGGTGGAAAAGAATAAAACAGCCAAAGAAAGGGCTGTCTTGTCGTGGATGATGGCCGCTTTCGCTGTTGTCATGCTGGTTTTGGGAAATTATGCGGTCAGGCTCTTGGGTGCGGCCCTTCTTGCGGCAGGGCTTTGGTATCAGAAGAAAAGAGTACGGAACCGTCTGCATGAACTGACCGCATATCTGGAGCAGGCAAATACGGGAAATGCGCCGGTGCTTTCCGCATTGGGGGAGGATGAACTTTCCAAATTGGAGGATCAGATTTATAAAACGGTGACTTACCTTTATCTGACGAGAGAAGAGGCGGTGCGGACGAAAAATGAGTTCGCCCGGAACCTGTCCAATATTGCCCATCAGATCAAGACACCGATCACGGCGATTTCCCTTTGTGTACAGGCGATGGAGGGGGAAGAGGGCAAAGAAGGGCGGGAGCAGATTTTAAGGCAGCTCACGAGACTGACCCGTCTGGAAGAGGCGCTGCTGCTCTTGGCGCGTCTGGACGCGGGCACACTGGTATTGAAGAAGAAGCAGACGGACGTCTACACATTGCTTGTGCTTGCGGCGGATAACCTGCAGGAGATTTTCGCGCGGGCGGAAGTCTCCGTGGTGATTCCGGAAATGGGGGAGATATTGGTTTCAGTTGATCCGGACTGGACCATGGAAGCAGTCATGAATCTGATGAAAAACTGCGCGGAGAGCTGTGCGGGCGGATGCGTCCGCTGTTTTTATGAGCAGAACCCTTTATATACGGAAATACGGATACAGGATGAGGGCGCAGGCTTTGACGGAAAAGATCTGCCCCATCTTTTCGAACGGTTTTACCGGGGCACAAACGCGGCAGAAGGCGGCACCGGAATCGGTCTTTCTTTGGCAAAGGAGTTGATTGAGCGGCAAGACGGCGTGATACGTGCGGGAAATCTGCCGGAGGGCGGCGCCTGTTTCGAAATCCGTTTTTACCGTCACTGAGTTGTCACTTTCGTCTGTTATGATAATAGAGCAGGTACGAGACTCTTCTATATAGTCTGCATGAAACCACTTACAGCATTGCCGCAGAATTTTGATGAGTTTCGAAGTGGCCTGTTTATGAAAATACAAGGAGGAAACAGACGCGTGAATATTTTAACGTGCGAGGGGGTCAGCAAGGTGTACGGCTCCGGGAACAATCAGGTGACGGCGCTTGCAGGGATTGACCTTAAGATTGAAAGGGGAGAATTTGTGGCGATTACAGGGGCGTCCGGCTCCGGGAAATCCACGTTGCTGCATATTCTCGGCAGTGTGGATAAGCCGACGGGGGGCAGGGTAATCGTGGAAGGAACCGATCTTTCTGAGTTGAATCAGACTCAGGCGGCAATTTTCAGGCGCAGAAAGGTGGGACTGGTATACCAGTTTTATAACCTGATTCCAACGCTGACGGTCAGGAAGAATATTCTGATGCCGCTTACACTGGATAAAAAGAAACCGGACGAGGCGTATTTTGAAGAGGTGGTAAAGACGCTTGGGCTATCCGAACGGCTGGAGGCTTTGCCGAACCAGCTGTCCGGCGGGCAGCAGCAGCGTGCTGCCATCGCCCGCTCCCTGATTTACCGTCCGGCGCTTCTTCTGGCGGATGAGCCGACCGGAAATCTGGATCAGAAAAATACCCGGGAAATTATGGACATGCTCAAACTCTCCAATCGGAACATGAAGCAGACGATCTTGCTGATCACCCACGATGAAAAGGCTGCTCTGGAGGCGGACAGAATCATAACCATAGAGGATGGCCGTATGGTCGGCGATGAGAGAAGGAGGTAAGGCAGATGTGGAGAGAGTATTCGTCGGGATATCTGAAAAATAACCGGGCTGCCGCTGTTTCCGTTATGACGGCCGCGTTTATTTCCTCTTTGCTGCTGTCGCTGTTAAGCAGTCTGTTTTACAATATGTGGAAGTATGAGGTGGAAAGGCTGCGGGCGGAGGGGGATCAGTACGCGCTGATGGCGATGTATCTGGTGCGCGACGCAAATGACGAGGCGCCAAGACTTGTGTTTCCGTTTTTTCTTCTGGTTATGGCGCTTGCCTCATTTTCTCTTATCCTAATCATACACAATGCCTTTGCGGTGACCATGCAGGCGAGAGTCCACCAGTTCGGCATATTATCCAGCATCGGGGCGACGCCGAAACAGATACGGACCTGCCTGCTGCAGGAGGCGGCTGTTTTGTGTGCAGCGCCGGTTTTGATAGGAACACTGCTTGGCATAGCGGGCAGCAGGGGGCTGTTGGCGTTGGCGGAGAGACTGGTGCGGGAGGTGGAAGGCAGGCGGGCGATTGCATTTGGGTATCATCCGCTGATTTTCCTGTTTACGCTTACGGCAACGGCAATTACCATGTATATATCCGCCTGGCTCCCGGCGCGGAAACTGAGCGTTATGACGCCTCTGGAGGCGATTAGAAACAACCGGGAACGGCAGCCGAAACGAATGGGCCATTCGTTCCTGCTTTCTCTTTTCTTCGGAATGGAGGGAGAACTGGCGGGAAATGCATTGAAGGTACAGAGACGGGCGCTTCGGACGGCGTCGGTGTCACTGCTTTTCTCGATGACGGCTTTCACGCTGATGCAGTGTTTTTTTACCCTCTCGGAAATCAGTACAAGGGAGACCTATTTTGAAAAGTATCAGGACGCTTGGGACATTATGGTCACGGTGAAAGATACAGGGATAGGCAGTTTTGGAAAGACGGATGAACTGCGCCGGATACCGGGGGTGGAAAATGTGGTTGTGTACCAGAAAGCGGAGACCAAACTGTGTGTCACTAAAGAGGAGCTGAGTGAGGAACTGCAGGCAAATGGGGGATTTTCCCACGATTCCGGAAAGTATGTGAGGCAGGAGGGGGAGAGGTTCTGGGTAAGTGCACCGATTATCATAATGGATGATGCAGCGTTTCTGGAGTATTGCGGGCAGATCGGCGTTTCAAAGAGGACCGACGGGGCAGTGATCCGAAACTTAATCCGTGACGTGACCAATCCGGATTTCAGGCATCCGGAGTATATGCCCTATATCAATGACTGCCGGACAACGGTGCTTTTGGCGCAGACGGGCAGTGCGGCTATGGAAATGCCGGATTCGGATCGTACGGCGGGTGTGGAACGGCAGGCGCCAGACGTCGGTACGGATGTGAAAATGCAGCTTTCGGACGGTGCCGAGACGATCGAGATCCCGGTTCTGGCATGTACGGAGACGGTTCCCGTTTTGCGGGAAGAATATGCTACGGATGACAAGTACGAGCTGGTGCATTTTATGCCGGCAAGTCTGTGGAAGGAAATCGAAGGGAAGGCAGGCGGCGCGGAAAAAGATACGTGTGTTCGGATTCTTTGCAGAGAGGGAGTCGGTTTGGAAGAACTGGAAATGATACAGGGTGAAATCGAAAAAAGTCTTGCGGGAGCTTATACAATAGAGAGCGAGAACCGTATCCGGGAATACGAGACAAACGACCGGAAAATGCAGGGGATGATGCTCGTGTTTGGGAGCTTTTGCGTATTGCTTGCCCTGATCGGCGTGGGCAACGTATTTTCTAATACGTTTGGCTTTGTGCGGCAGAGAAGGCGGGAGTTTGCCAGATATCTTTCCGTGGGCATGACGCCGGGAGAACTGCGGCGTATGTTCTGTATCGAGGCGTTTGTGCTTGTGTGTCGTCCGATGCTGTGGGCGGCAGCAGTCGCAGTCTTCTCGGTGGGCGCTATGTTAAAGGCAAGTTATATGGAACCGGCAGAATTTCTTATGGAAGCGCCTTTTGGATCGATCGCCGCGTTTGTGCTGGCGGTTGGCGGGGCGGTGGCGCTCGCCTATTATCTGAGCTGGCGCAGGATGCGGGGAATAAATCTGGCGGAGGTTTTGCGGGATGATACGATGATGTGATGAATAATCGGATAGGAGTTCCGTGGTAAAAACAGCGTTTCCAACGGCGTGTCTGCAAAGTGCGAGGATTGTTTTTGGAAAGCGGATGTGCTATACTTTGGCTGAAAAATGATCCGAAGACACAGCATTTATGCAGGAGGCGGAAGGAAAGTAATATGGTTTTGATGATTGATACAACGGTGGAACACATAGGAAAGCAAATTGAGGAGGAATTGCTTCACAGTGGCGCAGATCCGGCTGGATTTGAACTGATCGATCCGGTCGGGATGAATATTTCTCACTGTGCCGGCTGTAATTACTGCTGGCTCAAGACGCCGGGGATATGCGTGATCAAAGACGATTATGCACCGATTTTGCAAAAGATGAGCAAAGCAGATCAGGTCTGGCTGATTTCGGATACGCACTTCGGATTTGTCTCCTATCAGACGAAAAACATTCTGGACAGAGTGATGCCTCTCGTCACGATGTATCTGAAATTCAAGGACGGGCAGATGCGTCATGTCATGCGCTATGACCATCAGCCGGATTTTGGGATTATCTATACCGGGGATGGCGATCAGGCCTATCTGGAACGGTGGTGCGGGCGCGTAGCGCTTAATTTTGGAAGCAGTTCTCTGGGAGTTTTTCCGGCAGAAAACGGAAAGGAGGCAGTTTCATGCATGTTGTAATCATCAACGGAAGTCCGCGTGTACAAAAATACAGCAACACGGAAAAAATCATTGACTCTTTTGCAAAGGGCTTGTCAGAAAAGGGGGCTTCCTTTGAAAGACACGCCATTTCCAACCGCAAATCATGGGAAACAATCCGGGACGCTTATATAAAGAACGAGGAAATACTGATTGCGATTCCATTGTATGTGGAATGTATACCCGGACTTCTCCTGGAGTTTCTGGAAACGCTGCCGAAAAAGAATGAGCATACCCGGATTTCATTTCTTTTGCAGAGCGGTTTTGCGGAGGGATGCCAGCTTCGATGCGGTGAGGAGTTTCTGACGAAGCTGCCGGAATATCTGGGCGTTCGCTACGGCGGCTGTCTGGTGAAAGGAGATAATTTCGGCATCCGTTTATTCAATGAAGAGAAACAGGAACAGATCACAAAACCCTATCAGGCGATGGGAGAACTGTTTGCGGAGGGAGACGGCTTCTATCGCGAAGAGGCAAAGAAATTTACCGGTCCGGAATATTTTGCGCTGCCTGTACGTTTGATTATGCAGTTTGCGTTCAAAACCCTGGCGAAAAAAATGTTTCAGAAAGTAGCAGCGTCATGGGGATGTACGGTACCGCTTGATAAAAAGATATGGGAAACTGAATCCGGCTGACCGGGCTGTTGTACAAATGAATATTTTAGTTTATTTAATACACTATATTTTGTGAAATATATTTTTTGAAATTGTATATTGTAATTGTCTGCAAGGGGAATGTGTGATATACTCCATGCATGGGAAAACCATAGAGCTAAAGGCGGTTTTACCCCTCCTGTATTTTGCGGAGGGTTTAAGTAGCTCTCCAGACGAAAGAAAGGAGGGCGATGCAATGTATGTTACATATCAGGATTTAATCCAGATTGGAATACTCATTGT
>CARUOB010000006.1 GCA_949076555.1 uncultured Lachnospiraceae bacterium
GAATATATATATAACAACGGTGGCAGCGGAAAGGCCGGTGCGAAATATATCATCGACCAGCTGGTAACGCGCTTTGGCGCATAAGAGGTTTTGAGATGGTAAAGAGCAATGTACTGCTGAATCTGGGACCAGTAACGACTACTGGCGCAGTAAAAATGGCTCAGGAGGGAATGAGAAATGAGTAAAAAGGTATATACATGCTTCTGTACGGATGTCATACATGAGGGGCATATGAACATTTTGAAAGGGGCTTCGCAATATGGAGACATTTATGTGGGCGTGCTCTCCGACGAGGCGATGGTGGGCTTTAACCGTTTCCCGACCATATCGCTGGAACAGCGGATGGAGATTGTCAGGGAGACGGGGCTTGTGAAGGAAGTTCTGATTCAGCACGATGTGATGTATGACCAGATTCTTTCCGAGGTAAAGCCGGATTATGTGGTACATGGTGATAACTGGTCGGAGGGGCCGGAAAAAGCGATCCGGGATAATGTCATTGCGAATCTGGAGAAGCACGGAGGAGAGCTGATTGAACTGCCTTACACTTACAATGAAAATGTAAAGAGAATCGACGACCAGATGAAGGAAAAGCTGGCGATGCCGGAGTTTCGCAGAAAAAGGCTCAGGCAGCTCATCGCCATGCGGCCGATTGTAAAGACGCTGGAAGTGCATTCCGGTCTGACCGGGCTGATTGCGGAGAAAACGGTGGTGGAGACAGGCGGAAGGCTTGACCAGTTTGACGCCATGTGGATTTCTTCACTGTGCGACTCTACCGCCAAGGGAAAGCCGGATATCGAACTGGTGGACATGTCCTCCCGCATACGCACGATCGACGATGTGATGGATGTGACCACGAAGCCCATCATTCTGGACGGTGATACGGGCGGGCTGATCGAGCATTTTGTATACAACGTGAGAACACTGGAGCGGATGGGCGTGTCCGCCGTCATTATCGAGGATAAGACGGGGCTTAAGAAAAACTCGCTCTTTGGCAACGAGGTGGAGCAGACACAGGACAGCATAGAAAACTTCTGTGCGAAGATCGCGGCGGGGAAGAAGGCGCTGCGGACAGAGGAGTTTATGATTATCGCCAGAATCGAGAGTCTGATTCTGGAGCGGGGGATGGAGGATGCCCTGAAAAGGGCCGCCGCTTATACGGAGGCCGGGGCGGACGGCATCATGATCCATTCCCGCAAAAAGGAGCCGGATGAGATTCTGGAGTTTTGCCGGTTGTTTCGGGAGAAGGATGAGCGGACGCCGATTGTGGTTGTACCCACATCCTTTAACAGCATAACAGAGGAAGCGCTTGCCGCGGCAGGGGTCAACATCGTGATCTATGCGAACCAGCTGACCAGAAGCGCCTTTCCGGCGATGCAGGGCACGGCGGTGGAAATCCTGAAAAATCACAGGGCGCTGGAAGTGGATTCGCGGCTGATGCCTTTTAAGGACATCATACGGCTGATTGATGAAATCTGACACGATATGACGACGGACGAAATGAAACGACGTGTGCCGTGAGAAAAAGAGGCAGGTTCATAAAACACTTACAAAAACGAAGGGCAGAAGAATGAAAGAAATAGCGATTTTGATGGCGGCGGGGCTTGGAAACCGCATGCGCCCGTTGACGGAGATGACGCCGAAACCCCTTATAAAAGTGCACGGGAAAGCCATGATTGAGACCGTGATCGACGGACTTTTAGCGCGCCCTGTGGAAGAGATCTATATTGTGACCGGGTATCTGGGGGAGCAGTTTGCGCCGCTTTGCGAAAAATATCCGCAGGTGCGCATTTTGCATAATCCCGATTATCTTACGAAAAATAATATTTCCTCTGTCTATGCGGCGAGAGAGGCGCTTGGCACAGCCCACTGCTTTATCTGCGAGTCGGATCTGTATGTGGCAGATCCGGCTATTTTCAAGAAGGCGCTGACGCATTCCTGCTATTTCGGCAGAATGCAGGCGGGCTATTCAGACGACTGGATATTCGAGATGGACGGGGACTATATAACGCGGGTAGGAAAAGGCGGAAAAGATGTCTATAACATGGTGGGGATCTCTTACTTTAAGCGGGAAGATGCCCGGATACTGAGAGAAGAGGTTGAAAAAGCGTATGCCTGTGAGGAAAACAGTCAGATGTTTTGGGATGATGTCGTGAACCGGAATCTGGACAAGCTGAAGCTGACCATAGAACCGGTGGAAACCGGGCAGCTTGTGGAGATAGATACGGTGGAGGAATTGAACCGGGTGGAGGCGCGGTGGCAGAATGCAGAAGGATAATCGGAAAATCCTTATTTTTAGAGAAGAGGGGGCATATGTGTGGCTTTCGGCTGCCGTGTGCTTTATGCTTTTTCTCTACGCGCCGCTGGAGCTTCTGTTTACCAATCAGGACGAGTTCTGGTTTGACGCCTATATCCTCACGCCGCTTATGCTGGTTGTTTTCGGAATCGGATGCCTGAGTGCGATACTTTTGTTTTTCGTGTTGAGGAAACTGCATGAAAAACTGTATCAGCTTGGGCTTGCCGCGGGATTTGCAGTATACATCGGTCTGTATGTGCAGGGCAATCTCCTGACTGCCGGGCTGCCGTCGCTGGATGGCGAACCGATCGACTGGAGCCTCTACACGGGAGAGCGGGTGAAATCGATTGCTGCATGGGCAGCCGTTGCGATTGTGGTGACCGTGCTGTTTTGCAAATTGAAGAGAGAAGTTTTCGCAAAGGTAGTCAAGGCTGTCAGCGCAGGCATGACATTGATGTTTGTTATGACCCTTTTGACGCTGGCACTGACGAATCAAGGTTTTTCGAAAAAACCGAGTATGAGTGTGACCACAGAGAATATGTTTGCTATGTCGCGGGATGCCAATTTTGTGATTCTGCTGTTAGACGCGGTTGACGCGCAAGTGCTGAAGGGTATGATGGATGTAGAACCTGCCTATCAGGATATCTTTGCGGATTTTACCTTTTATGACAATGTGGTTGGCGCTTATCCGTACACACAGCATTCCATTCCCTATATTTTGTCGGGGAAATGGTATGAAAATGAGACGGCGTTCAAAGCGTACGAGAGAGAAGCTTACGCATCGTCCCCTTTTCTGGAGGCGATGGAGACGGCGGGTTACCGCATGGGCTTTTACGAGGCGGATCTGCTGTTGGATAACGGCGGTATGGGGCGTTTTGAGAACATCCTGCCAAATGACAGAGGCGTGGAAGACAAGTGGGCGTTTGTGAGATGGCAGCTTTTGATGACGGGTTTTAAGTATGCGCCCTATGATTTGAAACGGTTTTCCTTTGTGAATCCGAAAGCGTTTAGCACGTTAAAGATAACACCCGAGGGAAAGACGCTGTTTACACCGTCCAATACCGAGTTTTACGACGGCATTTTACATGAGGAGATAGCCTGTACGGATCAGAAATGTTTCCGCTTTATCCATGTGGACGGCGGCCATGTTCCCTTTATCTATAACGAGAAGGTTGAGGTGATCCCGGAGGAGTCGGGAAGCTATGAAGATAATATCAAGGCATGCCTGACGATGACGAAGGCTTATCTGGAAAAGCTGAGAGAAGGCGGAGTATATGACAACTCTGTCATTATTGTTATGGCGGATCACGGCTATAACGGGACAGACCCGCACGGCAGACAAAATCCGGCGTTCTTTGTGAAGGGTATGAATGAAGCGCATGATTTTGCCGTGTCGGATGCGCCGGTTTCTTTTGAGGATCTGCAGGAGGCATACCGGAGACTGCTAAACGGTGCGGCAGGCGGTTCCGTTTTTGACTGGAAAAGCGGAGACCAAAGAGAGCGGAGATTTCTGTTTTATGAGTACCTGAAAGAGGATTACATGGTGGAATATATGCAGCCTGGGCAGGCACATGATACGGAAGCGATGTATGAAACCGGAGAAATATATGATAGGTGACGGCGGTGAAAATTGCCGGGGAAAGGATGAGAAGAGATGAAAGCGTCCAGATTATTAGAGCAGTTGGAGAAAATGGGTATTCAGACAATCACGGGAGTGCCGGATTCCACGTTAAAGCAGTTTTGTGACGGGGTGCAGACATATCAGGGTAATTTACGGCATTATGTGACTGCCAATGAGGGGGCGGCGGTAGGGCTGGCCATCGGCAGTTATCTTGCGACCGCAAGACCGGCCTGTGTCTATATGCAAAATTCAGGCATCGGCAATGCGGTGAATCCTCTCGCATCGCTGGCGAACCGGGATGTGTATGGGATTCCCATGCTGCTGATCGTAGGCTGGCGCGGGGAGCCGGGCGTGAAGGATGAGCCGCAGCACGTGTTTCAGGGAAAGATTACCTGTGAGCTGTTTGACACGCTGTCGATATCCTGCCGCGTCATCGATCAGAATACGTCGGACGGGGAAATGGATGAGATATTGGCGGAGGCGGGCAGGGTTCTTTCGTGCGGGGATCAGTTCGCGCTGATCGTGAAGAAGGGCACGTTCGAGAAAGCGGAGCCTTTCTGCTGGGAAAACGGCAATTCCATGCTGCGTGAGGAGGCGCTTTCGCATATTTTGAAAGGCTTATCCCGGGATACGGTGATTGTGTCCACCACCGGAAAAATATCCAGAGAATTGTATGAGCAGAGCGGGAAGATATACGGGGATCATGACAATATCTTTATGACCGTGGGCGGCATGGGACATGCGTCCATGATTGCGCTTGGAATAGCGAAGGACAGGCCGGACCGGAAGATTGTGTGTATCGACGGCGATGGCGCGGCGCTGATGCATATGGGAGCGCTTCCCTTTATCGCGTCGCAGGCGCCTGAGAACTTCTATCATATTGTGATCAACAACCAGGCCCATGAGTCTGTGGGCGCTATGCCTACGGGGTGTCAGGGAACGGCCTTTGCGCAGGTGGCCAGCGCTGCCGGTTACCGGGAGGCGTCCGGACTGGAAACCATGGAGCAGGTCGACCGGATCGGGCAGTGGGTTGCGGAAAAGACCGGCCCCGTTTTCTGGGAGATTCCCGTGGCGCTGGATTCCAGAGCGGATCTGGGCAGGCCGAAGGAGAGCGCGAGAAAGAACAAGGAAGGGTTTATGGAGTTTTTAAACGGATCAGGAGAAGGCGATGTATCGTGTGGAAGATAAATACAACTGTACAGAGGGGCAGTTCGTGACGCTTCAGGCGCGCATGGAGGCTGTGCTTAAGCCGGATGTCAACGAGGGCGGGCCGGAGGGATACCGCATCACCAGCCTGTATTTTGATGATCTCGCGGATTCTTGTCTGCGCGACACGGTGGACGGTGTGAACCGGCGCAGCAAATACCGGATCAGAATTTACAATGATTCTCTGGATTTGATCAAGCTGGAAGTGAAAACCAAGCGGGATAACCGTATTATGAAAACGGCAAAGACGATCACGAGGGAGCAGATGGAGAGTCTGGTGCGTGGAGAATGCATAGAGGACAGCGCCTCTGTAGCGGACCCGGCGACACTTTTTAATCTGGCGATCCGTACGCAGGGGCTTAGGCCCAAGGTGATTGTGGCTTATGAGAGAAAAGCCTATGTATATGAGCCGGGCAATGTGCGGATTACTTTTGACCGCAATGTGCGTGCAAGTGGCTGCGTGGAGGACTTTGGCCGAAAAAATAGGAGCTATGATTTTCTGCGGGAGTATGATAAAGTATTAGAGGTAAAGTACGACGAGTTTATACCGGATTTTCTGCTGCAGCTTTTGGAAACGGGCAGTATGCGGCAGTCGGCGTATTCCAAGTACCAGTTGTGCAGGGAATGCGCGGGGATGTAGGTTTAAGGTAACAGTTCAGCCATGCACTATTCCGCGAGTAAAATCGCTCCGTATGCGATTTTGCGAGTTGTGCAAGCGCCAAAATGCGATTTTAGAGCATTTTGTGTGCATTGTGGTTACTTCGTAACCACGGTGACAGTGAAGCCGAAGGCTGAACTGTTACGGTCTAAGCGATCTAAAAACATAAAGGAGAACAGTGATGTCAATTAAGGATGTAATCAAAAACAGCGTGTACGAAAGTCTTGGAGGCGGTACGAACCTTTCCGCGAAAAGCATTTTGTTGCTGCTTGTCATCGCGGCGCTTGTGGGGCTATACATTTTTGCGGTGTACAAGTTTTCTTCCAAGTCGGCCTTTTATTCCAAGGATCTGAATGTGACGCTTGCGGGTATGCCGATTATCGTGGCGGCGATTATGATCGCTATGCAGTCGAATCTGCTTGTCTCGCTCGGTATGGTGGGCGCGTTGTCCATCGTCCGTTTCCGTAACGCGGTGAAAAACCCGTTGGATCTTTTATATCTGTTCTGGTCGATCAGCGCGGGAATTATTGTTGGCGTGGGCTTATATCTGCTTTCGTTTGTACTTTGTATCGTTATGACGATCCTGCTTCTGGCGCTTGATCTGGTGCCGAATGCGAAAGCACCCGATCTGCTGGTGCTCCGTGCGGTTGCGGCAGATGTGGATTACGGGGAGCTTGAGAAACTTTTGAAGGGAAAATGCAAATATCATAAGGAAAAATCCAGATGCATCAAAAACGGCGAGGCGGAACTGATTATTGAAATGAAGACCGCGAAAAAAGAAGAACTGTTGGAGGCGCTTTCAAAAATCAAGTGTCTGACGCAGATCAACTGTATTTCCCATGACGGAGAGTGCAGGGTATAGGTCACATATGCGTGGACGGTGATTCGATAAAGGGAAGGTACGATCCGCAGGAAAGGAAGAAATATGCTGCTGGCGGTAGTCGCGCTGTATGGCAATATTTATGTATATAAGAAGAGAAAGAGCATAGAGGACACATGCCTTGGCACTTATGTGGAGGCATGCTGCCTTTGGATGCTTTTTCTTTTTGCGCTTACGGAAGCGTTGTCGGTGGGACATGCCATGCGTTTCCGTTTCCTCTTTGCGGTCTGGGGGGCGTTTGATCTCCTGCTGTTTGGCCTTTTGGCGGCGCAGCTTAAACAGGCGGGGGTTACGGCAGGGATTGCGGTGAGCCGTGTGAGGGAAGGATGTATGTGCGCATGGCGGACATTCCGGGAGGCGCCGTATTATGGGATTCTTTTGCTGACGGGTATGACAGCGCTTGGGCTGTCACTCATCACCACACCGTACAACTGGGATTCCATGACGTATCACTTGCCAAGGATCGCCTACTGGGCGCAGAACCGCTCGGTGGCGCACTATGCCACCAGCTCTGTCAGGCAGGTATGCAGTCCCGTGCTTGCGGAGTTTGTGAATCTGCATGTCTATATTCTGTGCCGGGGGCATGACCTGCTTTTCAATCTGCTGCAGGGCGTGTCGTATCTTACCTGTGCTGTCATGGCGGCAGCCATTGCGGGCAGGCTTTCCTGTAACAGGCTGTTTTGTTTTCTGTCGGCATTGCTTTTTATGTCCATGCCCATCGCGTACGCGGAGGCGGTGACCACGCAGGTGGACAATTTCGCGGCGGTATGGCTGTTATTCTTCGTTTACAGGCTGCTTGATTATGTGGATGTAAAAAAGGCGATGCGGTTCGATAAAGTTACGGTCTGGCGCGTCGGTTCGATGGGGCTTTGCGTGGCCTGGGGATATCTGGCGAAACCTTCTGTCTGTGTGGGAATGGCGGTTTTTGCCCTGTGGCTGTTATTCGTGTGCATCAGAAGGCGGGATCGGGTGCGCGATCTGGCAGGGATCTTTTTCAGTGCGCTGCCCTGCGTGGCAGTTCCGTTGGTCCCGGAAATTCTGAGGAATTTTAAGACCTTCGGCTCATATGCCAATCCTGCCGCAGGCGCGGCTCAGCTTGTGGGTACGGTGCATCCGGCCTACCTCTTTGTCAACATGATAAAAAACCTCTCCTTTAACATGCCCACACGGTTTGTCAGAAACGGGCATGAAATTTTTGCGGGCATTGCGGAGAAAGCCGCGTCGATTCTGCGGGTGGAACTGGATGCGGATTCCATTTCGGAGAAGAGCCGGGAGTATATGCTGCACGAGGCCGGGAATTATGGCTGCGATACGGCGGTGAATCCGCTGGTGCTCTGGCTTTTCCTTTTCTGTGTCCTGTGGGCGGCGCTGGGCTTTGGAAGGAAAAAATGGAAGGGGTTCTGCCGGGGATATTTTGTGACAGCGTCGGCTTCTTTCGCGGGTTTCTGTATGGTGCTTCGCTGGCAGCCGTTCGTGAGCAGATACATGATCGCTTATCTGGCTCTTTTATGCCCCATGATTGCCGCAGGGATGCAGATGGGGACGGAAGGAAAAAGGGTAAGGTATTTGCGATGGGGAATTGTGGGGCTGGTAAGTCTGTTATGTGTGGCAGAGGCCGTAAGTCTTTCGCATTATCATTTCGATAAATGGAAGGATCATGCGCGAAACAGGCCTTACGGTTATTTCGCCGCCAGATGGGAGGAGATGGCTGTCTATATGCCGCTGGCAGACGCGATCAAATCCGGAGAGTATGTGAATGTGGGGCTGTATCTGCGGAAAGCGGACGACTATGAATATCCGTTTTGGGAATTGCTGGACGGCTGCCGTCTGGAGCATGTTCTGGTCGACAATAAGACGGCGGTTTATGCGGATGAAAATTTTGTGCCTGACTGTATTATCTGGTTCGGGAATCTTCCGGAGGAACCGGTTAAAATCGGAGGCAGGACTTTTTCAAAAAGCACAGAATTTGGCAATAAGCAGTATTTATTGGTAACAGGTTAGCCATGCATTATTGCGCGAGTAAAATCGCTTACATTTAATGGAGAATTGACAAGTATTTACTTGTTTCAATTCTCTTTTTTATGTTATGATAAAAATCGAATTGGTAGACATAACATTACAATTGCCCGGAACGCGCCGGGAAACTGCGGCAGATTGGCTATGGAAAGCGGGCCGCTGCGGTCAAAGATCAGGCGAACGGGCAGGATTAATACAGAGAACGGGAGATGGGATACATGACGCTTCATGGAATGAAACGTGGGATAAAAGGAACAGCGGAGCGGAAAAGGAACCGGAGCAGGGCCTTTGCGCTGCTTCTGGGCTTTGCGCTCTGTGTGGAGAGTGCGCCCGTTACGGTTCTGGCAGCAGGGCCGGAAGCGGGGACGGCGGTGATTTTCGAGGCGGAGGAGCCGAAGGGAGAAACGAAGGATGGCGGATGGCCGCCGCGGGAACAGCAGGACGGCGATAGGCCGGAGCGGTCTGAAACGGGGGAGAACGGCGGGCAAAATCCGGGCGGATATGGCGAGCCGGAAGAAGGAGCCGGGAAGCAGAATCCGGACGGGAACGATGGGGCCCAAGAAGGAGAGCCGACAGAATCGGACGGCGGGAAAGAAGAGGTACAGGAGCCGGGAGAAGGCGGAGAACCGGTTGAGGGAGGAACCCAGACTCCCGGAGAGAGCGGAGACGGAGAAACGCAGGACCCTGCAGAGGGGGAAGGACAGGAACCTGTGGAAGGAGAAGTACAGAACCCCACAGAAGGGGAAGGACAGGAGCCTGCGGAAGGAGAAGGACAGGACCCCATAGAAGGGGAAGTGCAAGAACTCGGAGAGGAAACGCCCGGTGACAAGGAAGAGGAAGTGCCGGGGCAGGTTTCCGGGAACGATGTGGATGAGGATTCTGTTTCCGGAAATGATTTGTCCACCGTCTCGGACAATGATTTGGCGTCCGTTTCGGAAAACAGTCTGGACGCAGAGCGGGAAGAGAAGATCAAGGAGGCGCAGGAGGCTTTTGATGCGCTGTTAGCCGAGAAGCCGCTGATGGCGCTGCTCTATCATGCGGATAGCTACGATGCCCGCAAAGAGGCGGATGCGGACAGCAGCGCGGCCGTCACATTGGAAATCGGACAGACATTATATATGCGGGGCGTAGAGATCACGGAGGATGACGTCTGGTATGAGGCGCAGTATCTGCTAAACGGCTCGGAAGGAACGGGCTATGTACAGAGCTATTATCTGGCGTATTCTGACGAGGACTGGCTGGCGTGGGAGGAGGAGTATCTGCTTCCGATTCTGGAGCTTGGCGAGGATGCCTATGAAAGCACGGCATACGGGATGCGGACGTACTCCCTGATGACATACGCGGTGGACACTTCGGATATCAGTGCATTTCCGGGATCTTATCAGGCCGATCTGAGGAATTTGAAAAACGCCCATCCGAACTGGACGTTTGTGCCTATGAAGACGGGGCTTGATTTTAATGCGTCCGTATCCGCGGAGATGGGAGACAAGAGTCTGATTCAGGCAATAAGCACGAATTTGGAAAAAGGCTGGGTCGGCAAGCCCTGTCCCACCGAGAGTGGCTGGAATTATGCCACAAAGGAGGGGGTTTCCTATCACATGGACCCCCGCAACTTTTTGACGGAAACTTATATTTTTATGTTTGAGCAGTTGACTTTTAATGCGTCCTACCACACGGAGCCGGCGGTGCAGACGTTCTTAAACGGCACTTTCATGAAGGGAAAACTTCCGGATGATTCCGCAGGGCGTACCTATGCAAAGGCATTTTTTGAGATCGGAAAGGGAAGAAAGCTGAGTCCGATCCACCTGGCATCCCGTGTTTATCAGGAGCAGGGGCAGGGAACATCCGGCCTGATTTCCGGCACCTATCCGGGTTACGAGGGATATTATAATTTCTTCAATGTAGGCGTGAACGGCTCTTCCACGGCGGAGAAGATTGTGAAGGGTCTGACATATGCAAAAAATAAAGGGTGGAATACCCGGTACAAATCGCTGGAGGGCGGCGCGGCCACCATCGGCAATAATTATATTTTAAAAGGGCAGGATACCCTTTATCTGGAAAAATTTAATGTGAATAAAAACAGTCCATACGGTG
The DNA here is from genome assembly GCA_949076555.1 of uncultured Lachnospiraceae bacterium. Lineage (GTDB taxonomy): Bacteria > Bacillota > Clostridia > Lachnospirales > Lachnospiraceae > UBA3282. The sequence goes on from CARUOB010000006.1 coordinate 10,769, forward strand.
TTTACGAGCACCAGTATATGCAGAATATTCAGGCGCCCAAAAGTGAAGCCACTACCACGAAAAAAATGTACACGAATGCAGGTTCCTTGAACAATGCCTTCGTATTCAAGATTCCGGTCTACGATAATATGCCGGATGACACTTACTATCCCGCATTGGCATTGGATAAGACGAGCCTGACGCTGAACCGATCCGCCGACCCGGCTGTACCCACAACTAGGCAGCTTAAGTTTTATGTGGACGGTGTGGAGGCTGATCCGGCGGAGGCAAAGTGGACGAGCAGCGACACCTCTGTGGCGAGGGTGCAGAACGGTCTGGTTACGGCAGTGGATAAAGGCGAGGCGGTGATCACGGCTTCCTATAAGGAAGTGGAGGTAACCTGCAAAGTTACGGTAAAAGTGCCCCTGCAGGGGATTACGCTGGACAAGAAGACTGTCACCCTGCGCAGACCCGACACGGTGGTGGAGGATACGAAGAATTTAAGCGAGCAGGAAAAAGCGGAGAATATAGCCACGGCGGTTTTGCAGGTAAGTTTCGATCCGGCGGATACCACGGCTGATCAAACGATTACGTGGACAAGCGCAAACAATAAGATCGCATCCGTAAAAGCAGATCCGGAAGACTCCTCAAAAGCGGTGGTCACGGCCGTCGGCACGGGCGAAGTGAAAATCACGGCGAAGGCATCCAAAGCGGGCAACAAAACCGCGGTCTGTGTGGTCAATGTGATCGCGCCCATTTATAGGCTGGAATTATCGGACCCCGGCGCGGAGGAGGGGGCCGGAAAGACGAATCTGTTTAAAGGACAGAGTATCAGCCTGAACGCAGAGTATTGGCCGAAAGACACCACGTCGGACAACACCATTCTATGGCATACATCTAACCCAAAGGCGGCGACGGTGTATAAAGGCAGAGTGACCGCTGTGGGTGAGGGGACGGCGAAGATTACGGCGTCAGTCGCCGGATATACCGCATCCTATGAGGTGGCCGCAGAGTCCTGCAATGTGATTTTCCACAACGAGAACGGAACAGCAGGTCAGAAATTGTCTCTTAGCTATGGGGAAAGCGTGGGCGAGGAGCGGATGCCGGAGGAGAAAACGATTGTAGGGAAGATCTTCCGGGGCTGGTATACCAAGGCAGACGGAGCGGGAAGCGTGTTTATGGCAAGTCAGCCCGTCTACGCGAAAGAAACCCATGTGTACCCGCACTATCAGGACATCGGTGCGGAGAAAGGCTTTTATGTGATTCCCGTGGGCGATCAGACGTACACGGGCAGCGCGATCAAGCCGAAAGTGCGCGTGTTTGACGGCACGGTTGCTCCGGACGGCAGCCTGCTTGCTTCGGACGGCAGTACGGCCGGGGAGCGGGGAGAAGTATTGGAGCTTGTGGAGGGCAGGGATTATTCCCTGTCATACAAGAACAATAAGAATGTCAATACCGAGGGCAAGGCCCGCCCGACGATCACCGTGAAGGGCAAGGGAAATTACACGGGGACAGAGTATGTGTACTTTGATATCCTTCCCAAGGCTTTGACCGATCACGATATTACGGCGGCGGACATTACGGTGGCTTACAGCGGTAAGACCATCAAAAGCGCGCCTGTCGTGTATCGCGACGGAAAGAAACTTGTGCTGAACAGAGATTATACGAAGAGTTATCCCCAGACCGGGACGGGAGCCTACTGTAAGACGGGCGTTTACCCTATCGTGATCACAGGTAAGGGCGGTTATACCGGGACGATTACGATTTACGAGACGATCACGGCTGATGTGCTGCTTAGTAAGGTCAGCGTGGCGAAAATACCGAAACAGACTTACACCAATGAGCAGATGGAAAGAGAGGGCGGCATCCGGCCGTCTGTGCTGACGGTGACTTATAAAAACCAGCCGCTTGTGGAAGGCGAGCACTATACCCTTTCTTACAGCAACGATCAGCGCGTCGGCAAAGCGACGGTTACGCTGACGGCGGTGGAGGGCAGCGGCTACGTCGGAAGTAAGAGCGTGACCTATCAGATCGCCGGGACTTCCCTTGCGAGGGCGAAAGTGGAAGGACTGGAAAATAAGGAATATGTGGCAATCGATAAAGAATGGGATGCAGAGGACGCACGTTATGAGGCGGCGTATCAGCAAATACTGCAAACGCCCGGCGCATACAGTCTGACGCTGAATGACCGTGTCCTCACGGAGAGCAAAGACGGTGTGACCGGCGACTACGTGGTGTCCTATGCGGGCGCGGCGAAAAAAGGCGCGGTTAAAGCGGGAACGGCAACCATCACCTTTCAGGGAATCAACGAATACAGCGGACAGGTCAAGAAGAGTTACAAAATTCTGCCCTGTGAATTGCGGGAAGACAGGGCTGGCAGCGGGCAGGATTTCACGCTCTCTTATTACACGCAGGATGAGCCGGAAACCGAGAAATCGCTGACGGATTTAAACGGTATCACAGCGCCTTATGTGAAGGGCGGGAGCAAGCCCGTGATTCTTCTGGCGTATCAGGGAACACCGCTGGAGTTGAACAAGGATTATCGGATCAGCTATAAGAACAACAATGCACTGACCACAGCGGATACGGAGGAGAACAGGCTGCCGGTATGGACCATTACCGGGAAGGGGAACTTCAAAGGAAAACTGACGGGAACCTTTACCGTTACGGACGGCCGGTTTGACGGGTGGATTGGTGAGGAAAAGGATAAAAACCGGAAGATTACCATGACCCTGAAAGATGTGGTCTATAAGGAGAAGAAGGGCGCATATAAGACAAAGGCGACGCTTAAGGATGTGAACGGCTCTTCGTTGGCGGCAGGCAGGGATTATGACAAGAATCTGAGATATACCTATGAGACGAAGACGGAAGTGCTCGTTTTCGTGGAGGGAGAGCCTTCACGGGTGACGCGCGAAGCCGGAGATCCGGTGGGCGATGAAGATATTCCGCAGGCCGGTACGTTGATTCGCGTGACTGCGCAGGGAATCGGTGCATATGCCGGTACGGGAGCGGCACCGCCGGAAATTTCCGCGGTTTACCGCATCGTTTCTGCGGATTTCACCAAAGTGAGGGTGAAGGCCGCATCGAAGAGTTATCAGGACGGCAGGCCGGTGACGCTGACGGCGGATGATCTGACCGTGACGGTGAGCGGCGCGGCGGAGCCGCTGGTTCTCGGACGGGACTATATCATAAAAGAGGAAACTTATATAAACCACACAAAGAAGGGCAAGGCGAAAGTAACCTTGCGCGGAATCGGAAACTATGGCGGGGAAAAGACCATCACCTATACCATAGGGGCGAAGACGCTGTTCTGGTGGACCGGACAGTAACGGGAAGACTGAGTCACAGAGTGAAATCTGTGGCTCGGTTTTGTTTTTGAATCTTAAATATGTGAGAGAAACTTAAATATTTCACAAATTAAGTGAAGGATTTCACAAAACAACTTAAATTTGAGAAGAGAAACTCAAATTTGGAATGAGGAAGTAAAATTTTTAGTGAAATTTATTGAATAAATTTAATAAAAATGCTAATATCTAAAATACAAAGGAGAGAAAGTCAAATGACCCCGGAAGAATTTAATGAAAAATTGAATGAAATTCAAAAGAAGAAATGTGAATCCGCAATACTGGAAATCAAAGCGGCGGCAAAGGGCTGTCCGAAGCGTCTTTATGATACACTGTCCGCCTTCTCCAATCAGGATGACGGCGGCGTTATTGTATTCGGTGTCGATGAGGAGGCTGGTTATCTGGAGCAGGGCGTGTATGATGCGCAGGATTTGCAAAAAAAGATTAATGAACAGTGTCTCCAGATGGAACCGGTTGTCAGACCGCTGATTACGGTGGTGCAAAGAGGCGGTAAAAACTTTGTCGCAGCGGAAATTCCGGGAATGGATATTGCGGAGAGACCTTGTTATTACAAGGGGCAGGGACGTGTGAGAGGTTCCTATGTCCGTGTGGGAGACAGCGATGAGCCTATGACGGAGTACGAAGTGTACAGCTACGAGGCTTTTCGAAAAAAATATCAGGATGACATCCGCGCGGTGCAGCGCGCGACACCTGCTATGCTGGACGCTGCAAAGGTGGATTCCTATATTGCACTGCTGAAAGAGGGAAAGCCTAATCTTGCAAATATGGCTGATTCTGAAATTAAGGAACTGATGAGCATTACGAGGACGGAAGCGGTAACGCTGAATGCCTGTATCTTGTTCTGCCCTTATCCGCAGGCTTTTTTTCCGCAGCTTTGCATTACGGCGGTTGCCATTCCCGGCAGGGAAATGGGTGAGGTAAATGACCGTGGGGCGCGATTCACGGATAACCGGAGAATTGAAGGAAGCATACCGCAGATGCTTGACGGGGCACTGCTGTTTATGAAAAGAAATATGAAGAAAATGACCATTATTAACGCAAAGACCGGCTTGCGGGAGGACCGCACAGAATACCCGATTACAGCAGTCAGGGAGGCCGTTCTCAATGCGCTGGTGCATCGGGATTACAGCATACACACGGAGGGAATGCCAATACAGATCAGGATGTTTGAAGACCGCCTTGAAATTCGCAGCCCGGGCGGGATTTACGGAAGACTTCGGGTAAACCAATTGGGGAAAGTACAGCCTGATACACGCAATCCAGTATTGGCGGCGGCTTTGGAGGTGCTTGGGGTAACGGAAAACCGCTATTCCGGCATACCGACGATGCGGAGAGAACTGTGTGAGTATGGCTTGCAGGAACCGGAGTTTACGGATAACAGAAATGAGTTTTGCGTGTGCTTTTATAATGAGAAAGGCGGGGAGACAGAACAGATTCCCAATGAGATACAAGAGCCTGAGAGGGATCTGGTTTTGTTTTGCCGTACACCCAGAAGCAGAAAAGAGATATGTAATTATCTGGAGCTTTCTTCTTCTGCATATGCCATGAAAAAACATGTACAGCCTCTCATTGACGCAGGGGTGATTCATATGACGATACCGGAGAAACCCAAAAGCGCAAAGCAGATGTATTATAGTGTGCCAAAAAATATTTAATGCCGACAAAACGTAATAGTTTGCGAGGAACTTTGTATCATGGCTGAAAATACCCGGATCAATTTCAAGTAGATTAAGATTTTCTTAAAACACAAGATGTAGTGGATTTTTTCCTTGCATAATACAATTACGGATGTTATAATCAAAACCATCATAGGGTGACATAATAAAATATTATGCAACTCACTGTGCAGATAACGTGACAGGACACGACAGAAGACAGTTAATGTACGCATGGGAAAAGGTGGTAAGTAATGAGGAAGAGAAGAGTTTTGGCATTATGGTTGGCGCTCAGTCTTGTGGTGAGCGGAAACGGCATGACGGTTCTTGCGGCGGAGCAGGGAGCAGGCATGTCTGTTTTGGCATCGCAGGAAGAGCTGGCGGAGAATGCTTCCGGCGGTATGCAAAATGCATCTGAGGAAGAGTCGGCTGAGCCTGCGCCCGAAGAGAAGGAGAATACCTCCGGCGGTACGGAAAATACATCTGAGGAAGATGTGCCGGAGACTGACGATAAATCGGACGAAGCGCAAACGCCGTCTGAGGAAGACGTGTCCGATGAGGAAGGAAAAACGGAGGACGGCGAAAACGCGGAGGATTCTGCCAACCCGGAAAATCCCGATCAGCTGGAGGATGGCGATCACTCTGCGCCGTCAGAGGATCATGGGGAGCAGAACGGTGACCAGCCTTCCGTGGAAGACGGAGAAGAGGGCGGGCAGGAAGAGATGCCTGACGTAGAGGAACAGGAACCCGGGACAGATGTGCAGGAGCCTTCTGTTTCTGAAAATGATGCGGAAGAGACGGAGGAGCCTGAAACAGAAAAGCCGGAAAAGGACGCTTTTTTGGTGAAGCCTTATGTCAGCAGGATGGTGACGTTTACCGACGACACCGGCATGCGGGTGACCTACGACGCCAATGCTTCCCAGCAGTATATTTATAAAGTAGAGAACGGCGTGCTTACTGGTGTTGTAACCCTGAAAGAATCCGAGGACATAAGCGGAAATACCATAGAGACTGAAGAGCCGGTGGAGTTTGAGGGCAACGTGGAACTGAGACAGCCGGAAGAAGGGGAGCAGTATACCTCTGTCGCACCCGGCGTATTCGGGGGCAATACGAAGATTACATATGTGAAGCTGCCTGCGGGCCTGACTTCTGTGGCGGCGGAAAGTTTTAAAGGATGTACGGGATTAAAGGGTGTGTATCTGCCCTCTACGGTTACGGAGATCGGCGCGGGCGCGTTTGAGGGATGTACGTCGATGACGCAGATTTCGGTGCCGAAGGCTGTGACATCTATAGGGGATAATGCGTTTAAGGGCGATACAAGGCTGTACATGGTGTATATGAAGGATGCGGACTACAGCAGTCTGGAGCAGATTGGCGCCCATGCTTTCGACGGGTGTACCGCGCTTGGGGTGTTTTGCTCCGACACACAGTTCCTCCTGCCTACCAGCCTGAAAGGCATTGGGGAGTACGCCTTTTACGGCTGCGGTAACATTAAGAAAGTAAACCTCGACAATGCAGCGCTTGAGACGATGGGTGCCTATGTGTTTGCTGACTGTATCGGTTTGACCGATGCGGTTATGAGCAGATCCCTTTCCGTTATTCCGCAGTATGCTTTTAAGGGATGTACCGCGCTTGTGAGCCTGACCTTTGAAAGCAGAGCAGGACAGTGGGTAACCATTGACGAACACGCTTTTGAGGGGTGTTATAGTATAATGTCACTTGCACTTCCGGGAACGATCAAAGAGGTGGCAAGTTTTGCCTTTGCGGGCTGTACGAATTTATACCGGGTGGAAGTGAAAAATGACAATATCGTCATAAGCCCGACCCGGGGATTCCCGGCCGGTGAGACAATAAAAACACTCCAGTTTATCGGAAGAGTGCCCAGTACCACTTACGAGTACTGCCGCGGCAAAGACAAGGTGGAATTTATAGAGGACACCAATGCCGCAGTGAGAAACTATTACAAATATACGGTGAAAGATAAAAATGGTGTGGAACATGCGGACGGCAAGATCCCGGGCGGGCGGATCTGGATTGGGCCTGTAGATAAAAACAGGTACGAGGACAATATCAACACACTGAAGGATGAGAAAGGAAAAGTGGCGGGCGTGCAGCCCAACGATGACATAAAATACCGAATATACTTTGAGCTGGAAGAAAAATACAGTCTTGTGCCGGACTCCCTGAGGGCAAACGGGGTGATCCTGCAGGCGGAGAAGGGCAACTATTATGTCACGATGCCGGTAGGCGGTATCGTGCTCACGGCGGAATTTGCCACGGAAAGCGCTGAAAATGTAAATGGGCAGGAAGACGACATTGCGGTGGAATTTTCCAACGGAGAACCCATTGCCAACGGTGTCGAGATCAAGGAGGGGCAGACTACAAGAATATTCCTGATCGATAAAGAGGGGATACCTGTCGACGCTTCCAAGATTATAAATGTTTCTACAGGCTCAAGTGCGATCGCGACTGTTTCTAAGAGCGGGGTTGTAACGGCGGTGAAAGCCGGGACAACAACCATCAAAATCACTCTGCGCGGCGGCGATAGTAAAGAGTTTATGGTGCAGAGGAACATCAAGGTGGTAGAGGCTGATGCGGATGTACTGAAGCTGAAGGCGACGGCATTTGATCCGCTGTTCAAGATTACAGGACCGTCAGATGGGATTCAGACGGCTTCCATTGATAAAAATATTATAAGGGACGGGGCGTTGACAATTACCCTGAAGGCGAACGCCTATACGGCGGACAGGGAGGGTATAGCGAAGGAATTTACGTGGAAGAGCAGTGACACGAAGGTGGTCAAACTGCGGAAGGAGACGACAAACGGCGGTGATCCGACGAATGTATTAGAAGTGCAGAAGGGATGCGAGGGGGAAGCGACGATAACCGTCACTGCAAAAAATACATTGCGCAGTACAAGCGTGCCGGGAACGAAGGAGACGGTCACACAGAAATTTGTAGTCAGCGTGCGGAGTTTAAACGGTAGACTGGCTTCCTCGGCAATTACGGTGAATCCAAATCTCAAGGAGTGTGGTGTGCTGGAAGTCCTTCTGGCATATGGCGCAGGGCTGGACCCGTCAAAAACAAAGCTGTATCAGGAGGGGAAGGACAGTCAGGGCAAAACAATTTATATAGAGACACTTGATTTCGCGCTGGAGCAGGTCGGCGTTTCAGAGGGGAAGTCCTACCGGTATCAGGTGCGGCCGGAGAAAGATCTGCCGGAGAAGAAATATAAGTTGTTTGTCGGACTCAACGGCGTTGTACCGACGGCGGACAGTCTGCTTCCGTTGACGATTACCGTGAAGAAGAGCGCTCCGGCGCCGACAGTAAAGTTTAATACCAAGAAGACGAAATTTAATCTTTTTTATAAAAATGGCGGCGTGGATCAGGACGGCGATCCGATTACCGTCACGACAGAGATTACTAAGCTGGGAACGGCCAAGATCGACAGGGTTACGCTGGAGGCGCTGTCGACGAAGGAGGATGACAGATGCTTTACCGATAATTTTGAGGTGAAGAGCCAAGGCATCATTGACGGCAAGTATACGGTTGTGATCGGCAGAACGGGAAGTGATCTTCGGTATACAGAGGCGAAGAGGGCTGCGGTGACAGGCAATCTCATGATTTACTATGAGGGTTATGAGGACAGCGCGGCGAAAAAGGTGAAGGTGACAATGCCTACCTGCACCACAGCGCCCTCCTATGCACTGCGGACGACAAAGGCTACTTACCGAGATGGCTACTTTGCGAACGAGATATTAGAACTCTACGATAAAAAGTCCAAAACCAAGGAGCGGGTCGTATTGGTTAAGGGCACAGACAAAGTGGAAAACATAGATGCGGGGGAAGACTCTGTTATAGTTAACATTCCGCCCGAGATTCAGGCGGATGGAACCATTGCAGTCGGTTTTGTGGCGGAGAAGGGAAAACTGAAGCTTGCGATTTCAAATCCGGGCTGGGATCTGGATAAAGACGGGTACAGGAGGACACTCAACTTCACCTATACCGTGAATGTCAGCAGTGCGAAGCCTACTTTGAAAACAGACCAGAGCTCGGTAACCCTGAACCTGAATTATCCGGAGAAGGCAGCCGCTTTCCAGCTTGTATCGAACCAAAGAGGCGTGGATATTGCCGGAACGCAGACGTTTGTGCCAGCATCCGATAAAGATGGCATCTATAGTCTTGAAGTGACCTACGAGAACGGGGTGGGCACAGTTAAGATTAAGGACGGAAAGCAGGTGGGGAAAGGCACTTACAAGTTCAAATGTGAAGCGCCTGTGTCAAGGGACTGGCCGGATTTGAAACCGGTTACACTGACCGTCAAAGTGGTGGACAATAAGCCGACTGTCAAATTCGGTAAGGGTTCTCTGCAGCTGAATAAGCGTGTCTATAAAGATAACAGTCTCAGCGGGAACAGTGTGGATGAGGCGGGAAATCCGCTGTATCAGGAAATTGCGGATATTCCGTTCACGGTAAACACGATTCCGGAAGGCTATAGGATTGCGCCTGTAGGGACGGGAAATCAGGCCACGGAAATCAAAATGCAGTCAGGCGGTGTGGACCAACGTTTTTCCTTCCAGATAAAAGAGGGTAATCCGGAGGAGAAAATCAGCGACAAGCTGGAGGTGTCTCTGTTAGACGGCGCTTTGTCGGCAGGTACTTATAAGTTTACCATGACACAGCGATACGTGAAGGAGGGGAAAACTACTGTGTCTGCCAAGCCGGTAAATTTCAGCGTGAAGGTTTCCGACAAGGCTATTGAACTGGCGGTATCCGCAAAAGGAAAGATCAATCTGGTGAACCGGAAAGGCGAGGCCAGTGATAAGAACGGGATTTTGTATACGCCTACTTTGAAGAATCTCGTGGGCGAGATTACGGATGTTAAGATACTGGAAGGCGGAGAGAAGGGCTGGGTGGAGAGCAGCCATTTCGAAGCCGAGCTGATTAAAGAGGGCAAAAATAAGGGAAAAATTTATGTGAAGCCCAAGGTAACCAGACAGCCGGGGACAGACGGTACATCTTTTACAGAAGAGTATGCGGAGCTTAAGTATAATGCCAATTATCCGGTGCGCATCTGGGTAAAGGTGAAAGGCTATGCGGGAACGGAAGCTACGATGAATGGCGTGATGAAGACGATCAATATCAAGACAGCGCAGGTACTTCCGAAGGTGACAACGGATAAGTCCACACTGGACGTATATCTCGCAACGAAGGAGTATGATGCGGCTTTCACGGTGAAACCCAAAGACGGTTCGGTGGGAGAGATTGAAGATATTTATTTCGGGGAAAAGGACGATAAGGCGAGGGACAGCTTTGAGATGATACAGCAGCCTCAGGCAGACGGTTCCATGAAGGTGATTATCCACCTGAAAGAGGCGGTTGGATTTGCAAACGGTTCCAACAATACTGTAAAAATGTATGTGAAATACAAAGGGCAGGGAACGGACACAAAAGTAGATGCCACATCCTTTACCATGAAGATCAAAGTGAATTAGTGCGACAGTACGATGCACTCTGCGAAAGGCAGCAGCCAGAACGGCGGCTGCCTTTTAAGCTCTCATCGAAGAAGCATAAAAATTGATCCGGGGAGTTACTCCGATTCCCCTAAAAACCGGATAAACCGCAGCAGCTCCCGGCGCTTTCGGGCATCCAGATTTTGGATGCGATAGAGTACGTCATGTACGGTAACGTCGCCCAGATACTTTCGGTTCAGATTGGGACTGCCAAGATAACCACAGTCCGAACCAAGAAGATAGTCTGTGCTGACCTTAAAATATGCGGCAAGTTTCAAAACAGCCCAGAGCGGAACATCGCGGCGGCCGTTTTCGTAATTAGAGTATGTCTGCTGTGACACGCCCAGATATTCGGCCATTGTTTTCTGTTTTATATCCCGGTCTTCCCGTAAATCCCGGATAAGGATGTGCAGTTCTTTCATTTCCTGATCAAAGCCCTTTCGGTATCAGTATTGACAAAAATGTTGTTATAAATGCTATCACACAACGAGAAGTTGTAATCCGGGAAACAACAAAAAGAAAAGAAATGAGACAAAATACAACGAGAAAACAGAGGGGTGGATAAAGTTTGGTTACTTTTGACTATGTACAGGGTGATGAATTTGTATATAATAGTATCATTGTAGAACGACATAAAGGAGTAATGGAGGCGTTATGAACCAAGATCACATATTCTGCCGGATGATCAACGGCATGATCCGGCTGCTGCTTGCGGGAGCGGTATTTCTTTTGTTTTTGCACAGCATATTCAGCACAAGTTTTGTAGGCAGACTGGTTTTAGAGGACGGCACGCATCGGGAAAGAACCTTGAATATAGCGGACAGTCCGCTGCGGCATCTGCTGGTATTCTTTCTTCTGACGGTGGCGCTTCTTCTGGGACGGAAATTGTGGCAGGTTCTTGGCGGACACAAAAACGGTCAGGCCGATTTGCACGGCGGGAAAAAGCCGGGTATGGTTCGGGGGGATATCATATTTTGGAGTATGACTCTCCTGACGGTTATTTTGGCCGCTTTGTATGTGATGAAGACGCAGTTATTCCCGGGTTCCGACCCGGCGAAGGTGTTTGAGATCGCCATGCAGTGGAGGCGGGGGGATTTTTCTTCGTTTGAGGAGGAGGCGTATCTGTTTTGCTATCCCTTTCAGTCCGGAATCGTCCTGTATTTATATCTTTTGAGCTTTCTCTTCGGAGAGGGGAATTTTGTAGGCCCCCAGCTTGTGAATGTGGTCTTTCTGGCGGTGATTTACGGATTGCTTGCGAAACTTTCCGGGCTTTTTGGGGTGGCGGCAGGAGAGGGAACGGAAGGATTCGGAAAGAAGAGAACAGGACTGCAGGTGGCGGTTTATGCGGGACTTATAGTCTGGGTGCCGCTATCCTTTTATGTGACTTATCTGTATGGCATCCTGCCGGGCATGGCGTTTTCTCTGGGGGCGGTTTATTTTGCGCAGCGGTATCTGGCAACAAGGCGTCTGCGCTATATTGCCGCAGCATCTCTGTGTATGGGGCTGGCCACGGTAATCAAAATGAACTGTCTGATTTATCTGATTGCCATTGCCTGTTTTCTGGTTTATGATGCGGTTTCCCTCTTTTTTCTCTCTGGAAAAAAGAAGTGGAAAGAGGGCGCCGTTTCCCTTGCTTTTATTGTATGCATGGGGTTAAGCGTGGTATTATGCACGGGAATATCCAACGCCGTTGTAGAGCGGATAGCGGGTCGTGACTTGCCGGAAGGAGAAGTCATGCTTTCGTGGGTGGTGATGGGCATGCAGGAAGCGCCGCTCGGCCCGGGAGGTTACAATGGCTATATTAGCAATGTATTTACGGAATATCACTATGACACAGAGAAGGTTACACAGGCATCTTTGGAGGAACTTCAAAAGATTGCGACGAGAATGACAGAAAATCCGTTGGATGAGGGACTGCCCTTTTTGGCGCGGAAGACGGCTTTTCAATGGAATGATCCTACGTTTATCTGTCTGGACCGCACGAGAGGGAGAAGCGCCAAGACGCAGATTCCGGGGTGGTTGAAAAGTGTGATCGAAGGCAGAGGCAGTGTGCGGCTCTCTGTGCTGCTCAATTACATGCATACGCTGATCTTGCTGGGAATGCTGCTTTATCTTTTTTTGCGGTGGAAAAAGGGTACGCTCTATGAACTGATGGGAGCCGTGGTTTTTCTGGGCGGCTATCTTTTTCATCTGTTTTGGGAATCCAGCGCCTCCTATACCATACCCTACTTTGTGCTGCTGATTCCCTACGCGGTCTGCGGGATGGCAGAGTGGGCTGCATTACTTGAAAGAGAGATAGACAGGCTTTGGGGAAATGGGAAAAACGATGTGCGAAAGGGGAAAAAGGTGCATGAGAAGACGGGGCTGCGAGAGAAATACGGCAAGGCTTTCGCGGTGGTTTTCGCGCTTGGTTTTTGTCTGCTTGTCTTCGCCTTCACCCGCACGAATCTGTTTGACAGGACGATAGCGCTGGATGACGATAAAAACGGTCTTGACGCGAGCGAGCAGTTCTATCAGACGGGGATTTGGGAAAATCCGTACTGAGCGGATTTTCCGGAAAAACGGGCAGAAGGGAGCAGCAGGCATCTGTGAGGGCTGCCTTACCGGAGCGGCGGACAGAACGGATGCAGGGTTAATGTTTCAGGAGAAAACGAAACAGTCCGTACAACCTGTGCCGGATGCAGAAGACATAAGCCTTGTTATGGAGTCCTGAGACGTCACTGATTTTGACGGCGCGAAAGGCCCGCCTGACAGGCGGATAGCCGCATTCTTCATGAAACTTTTTTTTATGGTCTGCGGCAGTGGTCTGCATGGTGCAAAACACGGGCGGAAAAGTCAGCAGACATTGATAGGCATAATAATAGAGAAGCTGTTTTTCCATGCAGGGGTATGCGGCAAGGTCGATCAGCTTGTCATAAGTATCGAAGAGCAGGCGGTTTTCCGCAAGCCGTCCGCAATCCATCGTGTGGGTGAGTGAATTTTCGTTACTTCTATAGTAATAAAAGGATTCCGAGAGAAAATAAACGGCGGATGCTTCCAGAAGGCAGGGATAGGCCGCCAAGCCGTCTTCCCCCAGCTTGATCGTAAGGGGAACGCGGAAAAGATGCTTTTCCAGAAGGGTCCGGCGAAACAGTTTATTGCACAGGCTGGGAGAGACGCCGTAGTGAAAAAAACTGCCGGAAAACAGGAGCCGGGGATAGATGACGGATGCAAGCCGCGGCTTGTCGTAGAAGCCGGGATCACAGAAATCCCGCCGTTCGATCCGTTTTTTCGGGGTGACTGCGGTGTAATTGCAGCACACCATGTCGGTATCGTACTCTTTTGCAGTCGTGCACATGCGCGCATACATAGCGGGATCGATCCAGTCGTCGCTGTCCATAAAGGCGATATATTCACCGGCCGCTTTTTCAAAGCCCGCCTGTCTGGCTGACATGTGGCCGCCGTTTTCCTTGTGGAAACAGCGGATGCGGGTGTCCTTTGCGGCGTAAGCGTCGGCAAGCGCGGGCGAGCCGTCTGTGGAGCCGTCGTCTATGAGGAGCACTTCGAAGTCCGTGAAGGTCTGGGCGAGAATGCTGTCGAGACATTCGGCAAGGTAGGACTCTACATTATAGACAGGTACGATGATACTTAAAAACGGCATGGATGACATGATTCAGCTCCTTTTCCCAGATAAAAGCATTTACTTTTTCGATGATTATAACATAAAAAGAGAAGTCCGCGAAGGGATACTTTGACGGCGGACGTAAAAAAGTCTGAGGCAATAGGAAGGAAACATTTTGATATAGGCCGATGGTGGGGGAACAGAAATGGAAAAAATCGTATTTGTCATACCCGACATGCCAGGAGGCGGCACGGAACGGGTTGTGGCGCTTTTGGCAAACGAATACAGCAGGCGTGGGATTCCTGTGGCGATTCTTCTCTTTGCGGGCAATGAGAAGGCGTATCCGCTGGATTCCCGAATTGAGGTGGTGAGTGTGGGCGCCCCTTCCGGCGGGAGTCTTTCGGAGCGGCTTGGGAGACTGCGCAGGATGCGGCGGTTTTACCGGGAGAACAGAAATTGCCAGATATGGGCGTTCAGCGCTATGGGCGCGGTATTTTCCGCGGTGGCGGCGTTTGGGCAGAAGCATTTTTTCCTCGTTTCCGAGCGCAACGATCCTACCCGCTATGAGCACAGGCAGATCCGCGATCTGTGTTATCGCCGGGCCAAGGTGGTGGTGTGCCAGACTGTGGATGGGTTGAAAAGTTTTCCTGCGGGAATCCGCAGAAAGAGTGTGGTGATTCCAAATCCGCTGGAACCAAAGGAAGAGCCTTATACAGGGGAGCGGGAGAAACGGATCGTGGCGGTGGGGCGGTTGAATGCCCAGAAAAATCACAAACTGCTTCTGCGGGCTTTCGCCGCTTTTGCGAAGAGCCACAGCGGCTATGTATTGGAGCTTTACGGACAGGGGGAGTTGGAGGCGGAACTCAGGGCGCTGGCGGCCGAATTAGAAATTGACAAGAATGTCATTTTTAAAGGATTTTCTTCCCATGTACTCTCCGATATCAGGGCGGCAGCCATGTATGTGCTGTCTTCGGACTATGAGGGCATTTCCAATTCCATGCTGGAGGCGATGGCGCTTGGGCTTCCCGTGATTGCCACGGACTGTCCCATCGGCGGTTCGCGCATGTATATCCGGGACGGTGAAAACGGATTCCTTGTGCCTGTGGGGGATAAGGAGGCGCTTGCCCGTGCCATGGGGCGGCTTGCCCAAAATCCGGCTCTTGGTGAAAGGCTTGGCGCAGAGGCGGTGAAACTGCGGGACGAGCTGGCAACGGCAAAGATTGCGGATCGGTTTCTTTCTTTGACTGGAGGTAACAATGAGTAAAGTGCTGGTGATAAATCCCATTTTATACACAGCGGAGACCAACCGGATTCCGCAGGTGGAGTCCATCAAGGACACCATGATCTATACGATGTGCCTTGGCTTTTTGCGGGCGGGACATGAGGTGACGCTGATTGCGGCGCAGGATTACCGGCCTGTCCGGGAGGAGCGGTACGATTTTCCGGTGCTCTGGTTTCGTACGGTCTGCCGGAAACTGTTTATGCCGCGCTGTTTTCCCTATATGCCCGGTATCCGCAGGTATTTAAAAAGTCACAAAGATTATGACATTATTGTCACAAGTGAGGTGTTTGCCACTTGGTCGTATACGGCGGCAAGGATGGCTCCGGAGAAAACGATAGTCTGGCATGAGCTGGCGGCTTACAACAATATGCTGCACAAAATGCCGGCGAAGTTCTGGTATCAGTTTGTGGCGCGGCTTTTCATGCGGCGCGTGCGGGTGGTTCCCCGGTCTGAACAGGCGGGCGCCTTTATTCGGCAGTTTATGCCGCGGGTGGAGAAAGAACCCGTCGACCACGGTGTAGATTTGGAAAAGTTTCCGATTTCCGGGGAGAAGAGGGAAGATTGTTTCGCGGTGGTGTCGCAGTTGATTCCACGGAAACGGATTGCCCACACGATAGAAGCCTTTGACGGGTTTGTGAGAGCGGGACATGAGACATACGGCCTGCACATCATCGGTGCGGGGGAGGAAGAAGCGTCTCTCAGACAGCTTGTGCAAAGGCTGGGGATTGAGAAAAAGGTGACGTTTCACGGCAGACTGTCCCACGAGAAACTGCTGCCAATCGTCGCGGCCTCCAAGGCGCTTCTGGTTTCTACGAAAAAGGATAACAATATGGTGTCTATCGTGGAGAGCATTGCGCTTGGAACCCCGGTGGTGACCACATCCGTGCCCTACAACGCTGCCTATATCAGACGGGAGGAGCTGGGAATTGTGGAGGACGACTGGTCAGCCGATGCGCTTTCGCGGATCGTCGCGGAAAACGACAGGTATGTGGCCAATTGTCTGGCTTACAGAGACCGCCTCTCCAACGTGTCCTGCGCGGCCCGGTTTCTGGCGCTGCAAGAGCGGGGGCAGACTTTGAAAAGGGCATAATGGAATAGACTTTTTTATGCTGATTGTGATATACTTATCTTGTAAGCGTATCATAACAAAGAAAGCGGGTGAGTATATGACAGAAGGTGAAATGCTGAAATTATCTGTAGAAGAATTTTCAAGGATTCAGCGTTACATGATGTTGGCCGAAAAGGATTCTGAAGTATACAAGGCTATGAGAGAAAGATATATTGATTTAAAAGTCATACTGATGGCTTCCGGTGTGAATCTTACAGAAATTGACCGTATAAAAGAATAAAAGGATTCAGAATCCGAGCGGCGGATGTGAAAGCGGGTGTAAGGCCTAACGAAGGATAAAGGCTTTACACCTTTTCTTGCTTTTTATGGCGTATCACGGTACAATAAGGGGTATGGAAAAGCTGAAGGTAGTTTTTTGTTTTGACGAAAATTTGGTAACCCAGGTGCAGGCGGCGGCAGCTTCACTGCTTGACAGCCGCGGCCCGGGTGAACATTTCGAGATCCACTGTGTCTGTACGAAGGCAGCGGAGAATGTGCAGGGACCGCTGGGACAGGTTATAAAAAGAAGAGATCCGGATTCCGCGCTGGTGGTGCACTGCATGGAAAATCCTTACGAGAATGCATATCAGGTGCGGGACATTTCCGCGGGCACCTATCTGCGGCTGGCTCTGCCGGGGCTTTTGCCGGAGGTGGAACGGATTCTCTATATGGATGCCGATATACTGGTGCGGGAGAGTCTCGCGCCGATCTGGGAAACGGCCATGGAGGGAATGGCGATTGGGGCAGTAAAGGGTGCGGTAAACCTTTCCGATAAGTGGGAGTGGAACAGCGACAGACCATACTGGCATCTGCTTTCGGGGATGAAGGGCGGCTATATCAATGCGGGCGTCACGCTTCTCAATCTGGCTGAGATCAGAAAGCGGGGGCTTGCCGCACGCTGGCATGAGCTGACGGGTGAGCGGTTCTACTATCAGGATCAGGATATCCTGAATATGACCTGTCAGGGAGCCATCGCTTATCTGCCGCCGAAATATAACAGGCTGGCTTATCTGGAAGAAGACGGTTTCGGGCAGTTTGTCACGGAGGGTATTTATACGCGGGAAGAGGTGCGGGAGGCGCAGCAGTCTCCGGCCATCGTCCATTATGCGGGGGACAAGCCGTGGAAACGGTACGACACGAATCTGGGGAGTCTCTGGTGGGATTACGTGAATACGCAGTCTGACTTAAAGGATTTATTTGACGAGGAAAAGGCCAGAAAGAACCATGGGCCGACTCTGGCGCAGCGGGCGGCGCGAAAGGTGAAGAAGCTGTTTAGCAGAGAAAAGCTGTAACGGCGTGAGCGGCGTTCTATAGAAAGACAGCTAAGGCTGTTTTGGGAAGAATACGCTAAGGCTCTCGACAGGAAAGGAAACTGAGGAAGGGATACGGTAACAAAGTATGAAAATTGCGGTAGCGGGAACAGGGTATGTAGGTTTGGTGGCGGGCGTGTGTTTTGCGGAAAAAGGGCATGACGTCACCTGCGTGGATGTGGACGAAAAGAAAGTAAAAATGATGGAAGCCGGGAACAGTCCTATCTTTGAGGAAGGGCTGGAGGAGCTGATGCGGAAAAACAACGCGGCGGGAAGGCTCCATTACACAACGGATTATGCGGCGGCTTACAGGGATAAAGACGCTATTTTTATCGGGGTCGGCACGCCGGAGCAGCCGGACGGCTCCGCAAATCTGAACTATATCGCTACGGTTTCGAGACAGATCGCGGAATCTGTGGAGAAAGACTGTCTGGTGGTCGTGAAATCCACGGTGCCAGTGGGAACCAACGACAAAGTAGAGCAGTTTATCCACGATTTTTTAACAAGGGATGTGAAGGTGGAGGTGGCCTCCAATCCGGAATTTCTGGCACAGGGCTCCGCAGTGCACGATACCCTGCATGCCGCGCGCATTATCATCGGCACACAGAGTAAAGAGGCGGAGACGCTGTTAAAGAAAATCTACGAACCCTTCGGACTGCCTATCGTGTCCGTGAACAGGCGTTCCGCGGAAATGATTAAGTATGCGAGCAACGATTTTCTTGCTCTTAAAATTTCTTATATGAACGATATCGCAAATCTCTGCGAGCTGGTGGGAGCGGATATTGACGCGGTGGCGGAAGGCATGAGCTACGACGCGCGTATCGGTGCCAATTTCTTAAAGGCGGGGATCGGATACGGTGGAAGCTGTTTCCCCAAAGATACGAAAGCGCTGAAATATCTGGCCAAGCAGTACGGGTATCAGCTTAAGACCGTGGAGGCCGCGGTGGATGTGAATGCCATGCAAAAGACCAGACTCTTCCAGAAAGCGTGCAAGCGGATGATTACGTTCGAAGGGCTTAAGGTGGCGGTTTTGGGACTTGCCTTCAAACCGGGAACGGACGATCTGCGGGAGGCGCCTTCGCTTGACAATGTGAAGCTGCTTTTGGAAAACGGTGCGCAGATTGTGGCCTATGATCCGGTGGCGGCGGATAACTTCCGCAAGGTTTATCCGGAAGGGCAGGTTGGCAAAGGTTCCATCACCTACGTGGAAACGCCGGAGGAGACGCTTGAAGGCGCGAACATCTGCTTTGTGTTCACGGAATGGAAAGAGATCCGTGCCATAGCGCCGGAAACTTTTAAGGAGCGGATGCGGATACCGCTTGTGTACGACGGACGAAACGTCTTTGACGTGAAGGGCATGAAGGAAGCGGGAATTGAATATTACAGCATAGGGCGGTAAGCGGCGGAAAGGAGCAGCAGTGAAAGAGTTAGATCCCTCAAAGACATATCTGATTACCGGCGGCGCGGGCTTTATCGGATTTCATTTATCCAGAAGCCTTTTGGAGAAGGGTGCGCGGGTGATCGGCTTCGACAACATGAACGAATATTATGATGTGAGACTGAAGGAGGACCGGCTGGCAAAGCTGTATTATTATGACAAATACACCTTTGTCAAAGGAGATCTGGCGAACAATGCGGATGTATTTCAACTGTTTCAGGAGTACAGACCGGATATCGTGGTGAATCTGGGGGCTCAGGCGGGCGTTCGCTACAGCATTGACAACCCGTCGGCTTACATGGAGTCCAACATGATGGGATTCTTCCACATTTTGGAGGGATGCCGTTATTTTCCCGTGGAGCATCTGGTGTACGCGTCGTCCAGCTCTGTCTACGGCGGCAACGAAAAGGTGCCTTTTTCTACGGAGGATAAGGTGGACGAGCCGGTAAGCCTTTATGCGGCGACGAAGAAATCCAATGAGCTGATGGCCCACGCGTACAGCAAGCTCTTTGCGATTCCCGTTACGGGGCTGCGCTTTTTCACGGTCTACGGGCCGTTTGGCAGGCCGGACATGGCGTACTTCAAATTCACGAAAAAGATTCTTGCGGGAGAGCCGATTCAGGTTTATAACCGGGGCGATATGATGAGGGATTTCACTTATATCGACGATATTGTGCAGGGGGTGGAAAATATCCTCTGTAATCCGCCCGAAAAAAATGAGAAGGGCGCGCTCTATAAGCTTTATAATATCGGCAATAATAAACCTGTGAAGCTGATGGACTATATAGAGACGCTGGAGCGCTGTCTTGGCGTGGAGGCGAAGAAGGAGTATCTTCCCATGCAGCCCGGCGATGTGTACCAGACCTATGCGGACGTCACGGACCTGATGCGGGATTATAACTTCAAGCCCGAGACCTCCATCGAGGAGGGCCTGCAGAAGTTTGTGGACTGGTACCGGGAATATTATAAATAAACAGGCGTGTGCTGAACAAGACATTGTATTGAGGAAGAAAACAATGAGAGAAATTCCGATTTTATATCTGGTTGTGCCCTGCTATAACGAGGAGGAAGTGGTGGAGAAAACCGCCTCCGTTATGGGAGAAAAACTGACACGTCTGGAGCGGGAAGAGAAGATAGCAAAAGGCTCCAAGGTCATGTTTGTAAACGACGGGAGCAGGGATAAAACCTTGCAGCTCCTTCACGAAATTGCCGCCAAGGACAGGCGGTTTTCCGTGGTGAGTCTGGCGGGGAATTACGGTCACCAGAGTGCGATTTTAGCCGGGATGATGACGGCGAGACAGTATGCGGATGTGGTAGTTACCATCGACGCGGATTTACAGCAGGATATCGAGGCGCTGGATCGGTTTCTGGCCTGCTATATGGAAGGCTGCGAGGTAGTCTACGGTGTGCGAAATGACAGGCATTCCGACGGCTTATTCAAGAAAGCCACGGCCACTGCCTACTATAAGCTGATGCATATGCTGGGAAGCACGGTTATGACGAACCATGCGGACTACCGTCTGATGTCGAAGAAGGCGCTTGATGCGCTGTCAGAGTACAAGGAGGCAAACCTCTTTCTGCGCGGGCTGATTCCTACTATGGGATTTCCTTCCGATGTGGTATATTTTGACGTGAAGGCCAGGGAGGCGGGACATTCCAAGTATACCTTAAGCAAAATGATGACGCTGGCGCTCGACGGCATCACCTCCATGAGTGTGCGGCCGCTTCGACTGATCGGCGGTCTGGGATTTTTTATGTTTATATTCAGCATGGTGATGTGTGTGATCGGTCTGGTGGACTGGGTCATGGGAAACAATGTGCCGGGCTATACCACGACCCTGATTGTGTCCCTGATTATTGGCGGGATCACGCTTTTGTCGCTGGGGATCATCGGGGAATATGTGGGCAAGATTTATATGGAAACGAAGCACAGGCCCAGATACATCATCGATACGCTGGTGTGGCGTGAAGATGACGGGAAGGCGGGGCAGGACTGAATAAACGTGACAGTGAAGCGAACGGCTGAACTGTTACGAATAAACTGCTTCGCGGGTGTCTGCAAGGCTGACATGGGGGTGCGAGTATGTTGATGGTGTTTGGATCATGGGTCACGATTGCCGGGGCGGCTCTGCTTTTCGGCAAGGCGGTTACGGACGGGATGTATCGAAGCCGCCTTACCAAGATGGGGCGGCCCGACATTTATGTGATGACAGGTCTGATTGTTTTGAATATGTTTGCCCAGTTTTTCAGCCTCTTTTATAAGGTGGCGGGAATCGCCTGCACCATTTTGGGCACGCTTGGCATTCTTTTATTTTGCATTTGGGCATATCGGAATATCAGACAGAGAAAGCGCGCCGCGCTTTTTCCGGGCTGCACATGGCAAAGACCGGCTGTCTGGCGGGTTGCGGCAATCCTATTCTGTTTTGTGCTCACGATGCTTTGGACAAATCGGAGTCCCGGTCAATATGACACGGGACTTTATCACGCGCAGGCGATCCGGTGGATCGAGGATTACGGTGTGGTTCCGGGACTTGGCAATCTGCATATGAGGCTGGCTTATAACAGCGCGTTTATGTCTTTGCAGGCGCTTTTCAGTCTTGGCTGGCTTGTGGGACAGTCATTGCACACCTTGAACGGCTTCTTTTGTCTGGCGGCGCTTGTCTATGTGTGCGCCACAATCCGGTTATGGGGAGAGGGGAGCTTACAGACTTCCGATTTTCTGAAATGTGCGATGGCGGTTTATGTGGTACAGAAACGGTCTGATATTTCCTCTTCCGGCACGGATCTCTGGGCCATGCTTCTGGTCTTTTATATTTTGATCAAATGGAGTGAATACTGTGAGAGTGGCCGGGAGGACGGCGTAATGTACGGCTGGCTCTGCCTTGTCTGCGTGTACGCGGCAACGGTCAAACTGTCTGCCGCGTCCGTGGCGATTCTTGCCCTGTATCCGCTGTATTTGTTTATCAAAGAAAGAGACGCAAAGGCCATTTTCGCTCATGTGGCGGCGGGGCTGTTTATCTTGCTGCCGTATTTGATCCGTAATGTGATTATTTCCGGCTATCTGGTCTATCCCTACGGGGGACTGGATTTATTCAATCCGGATTGGAAGATGGATCAGGCGGTGCTTGCGGAGGACAGTCTGGATATCAAGATGTTTGCAAGGGGCATCACAAATGCGGCGGAATATGACAATTCCCTTTTTGGCTGGATTCCGGGGTGGTTCTCGCGTCAGGAGATGGGGAGCCGCGTTCTGATCACTGTGGGAGCGCTCTGCATCCCTGTCATTCTATATTTGCTGACGGTACATTTTCGCAGAAAAGACTACGCACGGGCGGCGCTTCTTGGCACGGGGATTGTGAATCTGCTGTTCTGGCTGGCGGCGGCGCCTCACATGCGCTATGGCGGGCCTTACATTCATATGGTTGTGGCGCTGACGCTTGGAACGTTAATCTGTCTTGCGGAAAGGAAGGGCAGACCGGCGGTCATGGAGAAGATAACTGTGGGAGGCGGCAGCCAAAAGGACGCTGTGTGGAGAAAACTGTTTGGCGTTCTGACGGCGGCGGTTTTGGTTATATATTTGCTGCAATACGGAGAACGGCTTGCGAAGATTCCGGAGATGGAGACGAAGGAATTTGTCAGACAGCCGGACTATCTTTCATGGCAGTCTACCCAGTACCCGGTGGACAATGTGCATATCTGGAAACCGGATGAAGGGGATTTGTCGGGATATTTTGCCTTTCCCGCAACGCCGCAGGGCAGACAGCTCAAGGTTTTGCGGCTGCGGGGAGAGAGCTTTTGGGAGGGATTTAGACATGAGTAAACCGGACATTCACGCGGACGATTATGCGCTCACCTTAAATACGTCGAGGGATATGCTTGCGTGTATGCGCAAGGGCAGGCTTGACAGTATCAGTGTTGTGCCTAATATGGGCTGTTTTGAGGAATGTATGGAGCTGCTTTGCGGGGAGATACCGAAACTCCCCTTTTTGCCGCTTCTGTCGGTACATCTGGATTTTGTGGAGGGAAGAAGTCTGGCGGGAAGAGAACGCACCCCCGATTTGACGAAACCAGACAGTGACCTGATGGGACTTGGCTGGGGCGGTCTTTTTGCGGCGTCCTACCTGCTTCATAAGCGGAAGAAGATTAAGGCGCAGTTAAAGTGCGAAATCAAGGCCCAGCTTGCCAAAGCGCAGGGGGCGATAAAAAAGTGTATGGAAATTGCGGACGAAAACGGGATTCCCAGTGGGCAGAAGGGGCTTCGGATCGACAGCCACCAGCACGCCCACATGATTCCTGTGGTGTGGGAGGCCGTTTTGGAAGTGGTGCGTGAGGAGGGATACACGCTGGAGTATATCCGCAATTCCAAAGAACCGCTTGGCGTATTTCTGACAGATGTGTCGCTTTATAAAACGTACCGGCCCGTGAACTTCGTGAAAAACAGACTGCTGTCGCTTTACTCCCACAGGGCTGACCGCTATTGCAAAGCCACAGGCATGAAGCAGATGTACCTCTGGGGACTTGTGATGAGCGGCCGGATGGATCAGGGGAGAATAGAGCGGCTTTACGGGAAAATGAAACGAAAGGCCGAGCGGGACGGGAGAACGCTGGAGATTCTTTTCCACCCGGGTATCACCCTGCCGGAGGAAGTCACGCCCGAGATCGCGAAGGAGGCCGCGGACGATTTCTACACCCGTAAGGACAGACATGTGGAGATGGAAGCGGTGCTCGGCGTGAAGTGGTGAAGGCGGTATGTAAGAGGACGGGGGCTGCGGCGATTCCTTTATATCTTGTCCGGAAAACGTGGAGGTATGGCCAAATTTTAGAAAAATGTGTAAAATTTGATCGAAAACTTTAGAAAAATGTGTAATTTGGCGTCGAAAAACTCAGAAAAATGTGTGAAACTCGATTGAAAATCCCGGAAAAATGTGTGATACTGTTTTTGAGCACATAGAAGGGGGGATTCAATGAAGCGAAATGTCATTCAGGATTTAATTAGCTGGAAAGCTGACGAGGAGCGAAAGCCTATGGTGCTTAAGGGCGCGCGGCAGGTCGGCAAGACATGGCTTATGAAAGAATTTGGGCGAAGCTGCTATGACAGTTTTGTCTATTTTAACTTTGACGAGGAGGATGCATTAAAGTCCGTCTTTGAGGCAAACAAGAATCCTCACCGGATTATTTCACTTCTTTCCATGATTGCAGGAGAAAAAATTCTGCCGGGAGAAACGCTTCTTATTTTTGACGAGATACAGGAGTGTCCGGAGGCGCTGAACGCATTGAAATATTTCAGGGAAAAAGCCAACGACTACCACGTTATTGCGGCTGGGAGTCTTCTTGGCACACTTCTTGCAAAACCGAAATCTTATCCGGTCGGCATGGTAAATCTGCTTGACGTCTATCCGCTGACTTTTGACGAGTTTCTAGAGGCGGCTGATCCGGCGCTCTATGATTATTATGCAAGTATTCAGAAAAACTGGCAAATTGAAGATTTCTTTCACAACCGTCTGCTTGAGGCATACAACAACTATCTGATCATCGGCGGCATGCCGGAATGCGTGGATTCATGGATGAAATACCGTGACCCGGAGAAGGTTTTCCGGATACAGAGAGAGCTGATTGAAGTCTACGAAAATGATTTTTCCAAACACAACGGCAAAGTGAACAGTGGTCGCATTCTCATGGTTTTTCGCAGTATCGTCACACAGCTCGCCAAACCTAACGAGAAGTTTATGTACGGCGCTGTTCGCGAGGGCGGCAGGGCGCGGGATTTTGAGGAGGCGATCGAATGGCTTGTCTCGGCCGGTATGCTTAACCGCGTCTACAATGTATCCAAAATGGAGCATCCTCTTTCGGCTTTTGACAAATTGGATCAATTTAAACTTTTTGTATTTGATACCGGACTTCTCAAACATATGGCCGGTATTGACAACAGCGCGATTCTGTTAAAGGCGGACTACCAGTTCAAAGGGCCGTTGACGGAGAACTACTGTCTGCAGCAGCTTCGGGGGCAGTTCGGGATCGAACCCCGGTACTATTCCGACAAAAACAGTGAAATTGACTTTGTACTGCAATACGGGACTGAGATTATCCCTGTGGAGGCAAAAGGCGGGGAAGATAAAACCGCCCCGTCATTCAAAAAATATATTGCCGATCACAAACCCGAATACGCCATCCGCTTTTCCAAACGCGGTTATCGGAAGGACGGGTATATTACAAATATTCCTTTATATCTTGTCCGGAAAACGCGGGAGCTGTTGTGAGACATGCACTGTTTGATACACATAAGTTTGCAATATAGTTAAAACCATGACAATATAATATGCTTACCTGGGGAGCTGGGGGACGTGCTCTCACCTGATCCGAGTACCTTTCGGAAGGGGTGATTATTATGAGTACATATGAGGAATTGAGTTTGATAGCGAGCGTTGCTTTGCTAATCGTAGCTATTCTGAATCTGAAAAATAAGAAATAGCCGTCCCGCTCACTGGCAATGACTGGACGACTATTTCTTAATGTCTAATTAGTTTTCGCCGGGTCGGGTGAGCTGCATTCACCTTCCGGCTCCCTTGTTAAGCATATTATACACAATCAGCCCTGCTTTTGCAATAAAGAAAAGTTAGCGGCATGTGGCGTCACTCGTGTAGTACATCCCGCAGTTCCGGCACTTCCTCCGCTATGATTTCCATGAAGTACGCCGCTCCTTCCGCGTTCAGATGGTCGGAGTCGGAAAAGTAAGTCAGATTCTCGCTGAAACGCGCGTCGTGGGAGTAATCGTAATAACTGACGTTCGTGTCAGATGCGATGCGGTTGATCGTGCCGTAAAAACGATCCAGAAAGTCTTCCGGCACCGGGGTATTATAATAAACGGAAAATGGCGTGGTGATGAGCACGGGCGTAAGCTCGTGCTTTTTGCAGTAGTCGATCAGGGAGAGAAGCTGCTCTTCCCGTTCGGGTAAAAAGAGGGTTTCCTTGTTGGTGAAATGCCGGTCGAAACGCATGGCGGCCCTGCTTGCGAACTCAGCGACGGCGGCCTCGTCCATTTCTATAGACTCTGGGGCGGCTTCGTCGGTCTCCACAGATTCCGCATCGGTTTCATCCGCCTTTGCGGATGCATTGTCCGGTTCGCTCTGTGCGGCGAACACCTTGAGAGAGGGGGAAAACGTCGGCAGTAGCTTTAAGAGATCCTCTCCGGCGGAGAGAATCGGAAGTCTGGTCGTCACGATGTCCGTATATAGATCATAGTTGGGGATGTTTTTTGGGGAGAGGCAGTGATAGTATTTTATGGACAACGCCTGCGCCTCGGTCGCATTTACCGTCTCGTTGTTGAAGGAAAAGTAGGAGACGGGGATAAACACGACGCACCCTTCGTCCAGATGTTTCCCGTATTCCGCTAACAGAGCCAGATCATACTGATAAGTCTGGCTTACGCTTCCGAAATTAAAGCAGGAATATCCGTCCTGTGTAAGTCCGTCATAAACAAAGTCATAGGCCCCGTGGGAGCTGCCCACATTGGCGATTTCCACCTCGTTGATCTGATTCCCCAACATCCGCAGATTCCACATATCCATATACTTCGCGTCGTCAATTTCCCGGTACGGTATATTTAATAAAAAAAGAATCAAAACCGCCGCCGCCGGGATAGCGATACACTTTATGAGAAATACGAGGACTGTTTTTTTTCTATTCATCTTGTTCTTCCTTTTTTCAATTTTGAAATATTGCACAACCTCTATTCACTGTGTAAGTGAAATAATGATAGGCAGGCCCGTGGGGAATGCTGGTATCAATCAATTACATCATGTTTAAAACTGAAAGTAAATAAACTCCGTCGCAATCCCTTTATAGGAAAACAGTGCGGTCGCCACCAAAAGCAGGACATAAACGCTCCATCGCACAGGCCCAATCTGTCGTGATACCAGCCCGATCACATCCTGTTTCAGGGAAACCAGATCGTAGAGGAAAAGCACGGCCGCCGACAGCAGCATGCCAAGCATGGATAAATACGGCATATCCAGACAGATCGCAGCGGTTTTCAGATAGTTTATGGGCCTTCCGATATCCCAGAACAGCCTTGAAATGATCCAGAAGGCGTCCTGTATGGTGTTTGCCCGAAAAAAGATCCATGTAAAGCAGAGAAGGACAAAGGTGACCGGAAGCTGCCACCAGTGTTTTTTTCTGGTGACAGGTTCGCCCCGCCTTGTCTTGGGGTAGAGAAAGGTTTCGACAATCTGCAAAACACCGTGGATGGCGCCCCAGAGAATATAGGTCAGGCTGCTGCCATGCCAGAAACCGCTCACCAGGAAAGTGATCAGCAGATTCAGGCAGTTACGCCATTTCGGCACACGGTTGCCGCCGAGCGAAATGTAGACGTAGTCCCGGAACCATGTGGACAGGGAAATATGCCAGCGGCTCCAAAATTCCTTGATGGAAAAGGAGAGGTACGGGCTTTTGAAGTTTGTTGTAAGCTCTATGCCAAAAAGTTTTGCACAGCCGATGGCGATGTCCGAATAGCCGGAAAAATCACAGTAAATCTCGATGGCAAACATCACCGTGACGATGATGAAAACAAGCCCCACATAGCTGTGCGCATTGTCGTATACTTTGTTTACGGTGGCGGCGAACACGTCCGCGATCACCAGCTTTTTAAAGTACCCCCATGCCATCAGCTTTAACCCGTAGGTCACACCTTTGTAGTCGAAGCGCCGCTCCCGCTTAAACTGCGGCAAGAGCGCGTCGGCCCGGCCGATGGGTCCGGCGAGAAGCTGTGGGAAAAAGGAGACGAAGAGGGCATAATAACCAAAGTGCCGTTCGGCACGGATTTTTCCTTTATAGACGTCGATCAGATACCCCATGGACTGAAAGAAGTAGAAGGAAACGCCTGCGGGCAGCAGGATTCTCAGGGTAAGGGGCTGCAGGGAGAGACGGCCTGTGTCAATCATGGCATTGATCCGGTCAACCACCGGAGCGCCCAGCTTAAAGAGCAGAAGAATACCCACAAGGGAAAGAACGCCGCCCAGAAGACAATGCTTTTTTTTCGCTTGATCGGGGGCGTTTTCCAGAAAAAGAGCCAAAAGGTAGGTAAGAACCGTGGTGAAAAAGAGCAGAAGGCCGTAGGCCGCATGGAGATTCATGTAAAAGGCATAGCTTGCCCCCAGCAGGAAAATCCAGCGGAACCGGACAGGCACGATATGGTACAGGATAAAGGCCGCTGTTAAAAAGACGGCAAAGGTTATGGAATGAAAGAGCATAGCAGCCTCCGTATTTTACTTAAAAAGAATGATGATTTTGTCACCGCTTTCGTAACATGCGTAGATACTGTTTTCCAAAGAAGGCGGCGTACTGTCTGTCAGGATTTGGTCCTGTTCGGTAAAGTCGTCAAATTCAAACACCTCTCTGGAATACTGTAACAGGATTGCACCGCCTAAGTAGGAGGAATTTGTGAGATAGGACGGCACGATTCTCCGGAAGAGAGGATATTTTTTCGTGAGACGGGCCGTCTCCGGAGAGCGGGGCGCTCTTCCCGAAACCGTGATAGCGCGGTAAATATTGTCCGCGTTCAGGGTTTCCAGGTCATGGACTATGCTGTGGGTGAGATAGGTTTCATATTGCTGCTGGCTGGCCATGGCATTGCCGTAAGTGTAAGAAAAAGTAAATCCGAAGAGCAGGCAGGGCAGAAAAAGGATCGCGGTGAGGCGATTAAGTCTGCGGCAGAGGGCCGCGATCATGACAGCCGCCCACAGTCCCGTACTGGCGAGACAGACCAGAGAATGCGCGCTTATGCTGAATATCGAAGGGGTCAGAACCAGAAGGGGCAGCATGGAAGCAAAGGTCACAATGGCAGGCAGAAAAAGCACATACAGGAGAGAGAAAATTCTCAGCGGCAAAGGCTTTTTTTGATGCATCACATCCCATGCAGTACACCCCAGCCCAGAAACGACCAGAATGCCGAAGAGTAAGAGGGGAAGAGTGGGAACCCCCTGCAAAAACTCGTCGATGAGATCTGTAAAAACCCGGAAATTCTGTGTGATTGCATAGAAAAGCCCGCCGTCGGTCTTCCAGCCAAACTGATAGGCGTCAGGCTGCCAGCCGCCGTTCGCCGGGCGGATATAATGATTTAAAACCACGTATTTATAGACAATCACACTAAACGCACAGGCGGACGCCTGCACGAACAGTCTGGGGATATCGACGCGGGCGGAAAAAAGCATAAAAAACAATTCCAGAAACCAAAGCCCGATATAAACGCCGCAGCAGGGCTGG
The DNA here is from genome assembly GCA_949076555.1 of uncultured Lachnospiraceae bacterium. Lineage (GTDB taxonomy): Bacteria > Bacillota > Clostridia > Lachnospirales > Lachnospiraceae > UBA3282. The sequence continues at coordinate 40,277 of CARUOB010000006.1, forward strand.
TAGGTGGTAAAAGTAACCATGCACAGGAAGAAGGAAAAGAGAAAAATTTTATAAAGCGCCTTTTTTTCCGGCACGACATAGGGCAGAATCGCGGCGCACAGGGCGAGCGTCATGGTAACACAATCAAACTGGTAGGAGAGATTGGACAAAAAATAAGGGTTTGCAATCACTAAAAAACCAGCCGCCAAGGCGGGGATGATCTGTCCGGCGCCGCTCAGACAGCGCTTTGCGTACAGCGTCAGGGTATAGGCTAAGAGAAGCACGGACAAAAGAAGCGGCAGCGGGGCAACGTTTCCGAGAGGGTAACCGCCGCTCAACTGAGTGACCAGCTTTTCCGTCAGGGGGCGGGCGTCATTGTTCCATCCCGTAATGCCGTAGAGACTTCTTGGAATATCGTCATAGCAGGGACGGTTTGCGAGAATGATAGGCAGAACATAGATGGTGTACAGGGCAGTCAGACCTAAAAAAAGGGTTTTGTCCTTCTGTTCTATCGTAAGCCAGACGGGAAATTTTTTGTTTTTCATCGGCGTGGTATCCTCCGGTTGTGTCGCTGATCTATAAGTACTTTTCACTTTATTATTTTACTGTATTGTGGAAATATTTACAACCATGTGCTATAGTGAAAGCGGAGGCGGAAGAAAACATGGGTATCACTTCCTTTTATTTTTTGTGTTTTTTTGCCATTTTATTAATTGTATATTACAGCATTCCACGTAAATTTCAGTGGGGGTTTCTTTTGCTTGGCAGCGTGGCGTACTGTCTGCTTGCGGGACAGGGCGTATTGGTTTTTTATCCGCTCGTGTCTGTGGGCGCCTGTTATATGGGGACAAGACTGCTGGATATGGCGCCTGCGGAGGCGGAAAAGCGGCGAAAATGCATTCTTGCAGTGACTATATTGGTCAATATTGGCATCCTTTTTGCTCTCAAGTATGTGAACTTTTTTATTAATACGCTGGATGGCGTCGTGCAGCTTTTCGGCGGGCCGGACAGGCTTATTTCCGGCGTGGACTTTCTGGTGCCTCTGGGAGTGAGCTTTTATACCTTCTCCCTTTTGGGGTATGTGATCGACGTCTATTACGGACTGGCCAAACCCCAGAAAAATTTTGGCAGACTTGCGCTCTACGGGCTGTATTTTCCGAATCTGATTTCCGGGCCGATCTTAAAATACAGGGAGCACGCGGCGCAGTTTTTTGCCCCGCACGACTTTGACTATAAGCAGGTGACACAGGGATTGCAGCGCATGGTCTGGGGCTTTTTTAAGAAGCTGGTGATCGCCGAGCGGCTGGGCGTTTTGGTGAACACGGTTTACGGGGACTATGAGGGATATCCGGGCGCGTATATCTGGGTGGCTACCGTCTGTTACGCGTTTCAGCTATACACCGATTTCTCCGGCTGTATGGATATCGTGCTTGGACTGTCGCAGAGTTTGGGAATCGCACTGCCTGAAAACTTTCAGACGCCCTTTTTCGCGAAGAGCGTGGCGGAGTACTGGCGCAGATGGCATATTACGCTCGGCGTGTGGATGAAGGATTATGTCTTTTACCCGCTTCTGCGGTCGAAATTTTTTACGAATCTGAACCAGTCTCTCAGAAAGAAATTTGGTAAAAAGAGGGGGAAGCAGTACGCCACGTTTGCGGCCATGTTCGTTCTGTGGCTTACGGTGGGCATCTGGCATGGCGGCGACTGGAAGTTTGTGATCGGTTCCGGGCTGCTGCACTGGTTTTATATTGTGATGGAGGAGCTGCTGGCGCCTCCCTTCGCCCGTCTGAATGAGCGGCTTCATGTAAACGGCGAGGGACGGTTTTTGAGCGGCGTCCGTATCCTGCGCACGTTCTTTCTGGTATGCGTGGGCGATTTGTTTTTCCGCGCGGCCTCGGTGGGCGATGCGTTTTCTATGCTTGGGTGGGCGGTGCGCGTGTGGAATCCGCAGGTTTTGCTGGACGGTTCTCTGTTACAGCTTGGCCTTGACGGGATTGAGACGGCAGTGGCCGTTTTCTCCCTGCTTCTTCTGTGGGTGGTGTCCCTGAAGCAGAGAAAGGAACCGGTGCGGGAATACATTGCAAAAAAGCCGCTTGTTGTCCGATGGATTATGTGGTATGCGCTCCTGTTTGCGGTCATCCTGCTTGGGTACTACGGGCCGGGATACAGCGCGTCGGAGTTTATTTACCAAGGGTTTTAAAAGTATAATGAAAAAGCCATGATAGAGAGCTGCGGGGATTAGCCGGACAAGTTTTAAAAATACAATAGTAAAGACCGGAAAACTGTGGTAAACTGGGATATAAGATTATGAGTACGGGAGACGGAGAATGGATAAGATAGCAGTATTGATACCCTGTTATAATGAGGAAAAGACCATTGCGAAGGTAGTGGCGGATGCAAGAGAAGCGCTGCCCGAGGCGGTGGTTTACGTGTATGACAATAATTCTACGGACCGCACGGTGGAGCTTGCAAAGGAAGCTGGGGCGGTGATCCGGCATGAGCATATGCAGGGAAAAGGAAATGTGATGCGCAGAATGTTCCGCGAGATAGAGGCGGAGTGCTATATCATGGTGGACGGCGACGACACTTACCCCATGGAGTACGCAAGGGAAATGGCGGATAAGGTGCTGCTTCACAGCGCGGATATGGTTGTGGGAGACAGACTTTCTTCCACCTACTTTACGGAAAATAAGAGACCCTTTCACAATTTCGGAAATTCCATTGTGCGCGGCAGCATCAACCGGCTCTTCAACTGTGATATCAAGGATATTATGACGGGATACCGGGCGTTCAGCTACGGCTTTGTGAAGACCTTCCCCGTGCTTTCCACGGGCTTTGAGATTGAGACGGAGATGACCATCCACGCGGTCTACAACAATATGCAGATTGAGAATGTGATCGTAGACTACCGTGACAGACCGGAGGGCAGCGAATCGAAGCTGAATACCTTTTCGGACGGCTTTAAGGTGCTCCACACGATTTTGAAGCTCTACAGAGATTACAAGCCGTTCGGATTTTTCGGGCTGTGCTCGCTGATTTTGACGCTGCTTGCGGTGGTGTTTTTTATCCCCATTTTGATTACTTATATTGAGACGGGGATGGTGGACCGGTTCCCCACGCTGTTTGTCTGTGGGTTTATGGAACTGGCGGCCTTACAGTCTCTTTTTGCGGGTCTGATGTTGTCAAATATGGCGTTAAAGAACAGGCGTGATTTTGAGTATCGGCTGACCCTTGTGACAAGGCGGCTGAGGGAAGAGTAAATTGGTGTGCATAGACAGTCGGGGCATGTTCATTGAATGGACATGCCCTTGGTTATGCGCAGGCAGGAACCGTTTTTGGACGGATAGGGAGAAAGGCTATGGAAAATATAAGAAAACAAGGCCGGACGCGTGAGGCGGTATTGACAGGTGCCGCCGCGGTTTTGGCGGTTGTCTGTGCAGGGCGCATATTCCTTCTTCTTCGGGGAGCGGGAAGTGTATATACGATGGGGATCTTTCCGATGGCGCTGCTCTTTGGGCTGTACTGTCTGTGGAAGGGAGCTTTGTTTTTGGAGGAGGTTCTTTTTTCCGCCGCGGTGCGGGGGATTCTGGCCGCCGGGTTTGCCGGGCTGCAGGTGCTTGGACTTTTTTACAGTCATCCCGGCATATGCAGTGTGCCGGAGGCGGTTTTGTGGGTGATTGGTTTTACACCCCTCACTTTTGCCGGGCAGAATATGCTCTTCTTTCTGGCAGGGCAGGCGAACCGCGACGGCATGGAAAAAAAGACGGCCGGAGGGACGCGCGCTGTAGGCAAAGGCTCTTTCTTCGGAGCTTTCGCGCTGATCTTTGGGGGATTCTGTATTCCCTTTGCCACCTACTATCCGGCGATTATGGCCTATGACGTGATTCCCCAGCTCGACCAGATCCGGGTAAGCGGTCTGACCACGCACCATCCGCTGATTCATACGCTCATGCTGAAGGGGTGCCTCAGAGTGGGAGAGCTTCTGGCTTTTCTGCCGAATGCGGACCGGGCGGGACTGGCACTCTATTCTGTTTTGCAGATGGCTGTGGTGGCGGCCTGCTTCGCCTGTGTTTATTGTTTCCTTTGCAGGCGTGGTGTGTCCCGGTGGCTTGGCTATGCCTTTGTCCTGTGTGCGGCGGTCTTTCCCACCCACGGCATGCTGGCGGTTTCCATTACGAAGGATACCATATACGCGGCGCTTACCATGGTGTTTACGGCGTTTGCCTGGGAGCTTGCGGTGACGGAGGAGAGTCCGGAAAAGGGATGGTTTGTCCGGTATGGGATATTGACTGTTCTGTTGCTTTTGTTCCGGAACAACAGTGTTTACGCATGGATTTTGTATGTGCTTGTGGCCTCTTTCTTTACCCTGCGGAGGAAAGTCTTTTTCCGGAAAGCGTGCGCGTTCCACGGGGCGGCTTTTCTGCTATATCTGGCGCTCAATACGCTGATGGTGCAGGCGGTTTCGGCTACCAGCGACACGTACGCCAGAGAAATGCTGAGCGTTCCCGCCCAGCAGATTGCCAGAGTGGTGCAGTATCATGAGGAGGAGCTGACACAGGAGGATTTGGACGCGCTTGCCGCGGTATGGGGAGAAAACCTGCCGGAATATGTGCCTGCCATTGCGGACAGGAGCAAGAAGGATATCGCGGGCGATGGCGAAACACTCCGGATTTTTGCCGGGGAGTGGGTTTCCCTCGGGCTTCGTTATCCCGGAGAGTATTTGCGGGCATTTCTTTTGAAGAATAAGGGAATGTGGGATCTGACGGATCTGACCTATCTGAACGATGTGTATTCCTACGCGAAAGGGTATCTGCAGATCACTTATCCGAGCGACCAGCAGCCCTATATGGAGGCGCTTGCGCCGGGGTATGTGCGGCATCAGAAGTTGCAGCCTTTGCAGTCTCTCTATCGGTATTTCGCGGCGGGGGATGAGCTGTGGCGGTATTGTCCGCCTGCAGCGCTTGTGATGCAGCCGGCCTTTACCTGTTATCTGCTTCTGTTTTACTGTCTCTGCTGTATCGGCCTGAAAAAGCGGACGCTTCTGCTTCCGGCGGTGTATCTGCTGGCCCTTGCGGGGACGCTGCTCCTTGGGCCATGTGTGCTGACACGCTACATGTATCCGCTGATGCTGTCGGTTACGGTGCTGGCGCTTCTGCTGTTCGGGCGCGGCACGGAGAATTGACACGCACGTCTTGATTTAAGCAAAAAGAGGGGAAGCCGCTGCGCCGGGACGCCCAATCGAAAAAACGGCGCAGTTAAAAATATCGCCTGCGGTTTTCAAAGAGGATGAAGCTGGTACACCATGTAAGCGTTATCCCCGGCGGTGAAGGTATCCGCGACGGAAAGACCTGCCTGAAAGGTATGCCGGAAGTACATGATGACGGGGTGCTCCTCGTTGTAGGGGGCCTCCTGTAAAATAAAGTATACGTGTTCGCTGTCCACCACATCCCGGCCGAAATTGCCGATGCCGTGGTCAGCGAGCTTTTTTTGTGTGTTTGGGTTGCATACAACGCCCCAGTTGGTGTAGATAAAATTCTGGTAAGTATCCTGTCCCCGTCCAAAGGGCGTCTCGTAAAAGTGCTCCAGCGTGCCGGAGCCGTAAGTCCATATGTAAAAATTGTCCGGATGCGCGCGGCAGTATTCCCGCAGCTCTTGCCATGTCTCTTCATGGACGCGGTAGTTTTCCCAAACGTTCCGGTGGGTCACATACACCGAAAAAAGGCTGAGGCAGCCGAGCAGAGGAAGAAGCACATAGTATCGCCTGCGGTTTTCTGCGGGCAGCAGATTGAAAGCCAGAATGATTCCCAGAAGGATCAGAAAATCCACGGTAATCAGAGGTTGGATGATGCGTTTGGGGAAACGGCCCTCGTAGAGCACATAGCCCCAGCTCACACTCCGCCCGAACAGATACATCAGGTACACGAATAGGGCGCGGGCATTGCGTTCCCAAAAGATCAGCACGGGGGTAAAGAGCAGCAAAAATCCGGCGAGCAGGTTCGCGGGCTGCATGCCGTCCTTATAGAAAAAGACATTTACGGTCGAAACCGCCATGTTTTTCAGCCGCTCTTTCATGCTTGTGCGGGCCAGATAGCAACGTCTGGCAATATCGTGCATCTGTTTCCAGTCGGACACCGACATATCGTAGCCAATGTGCGGCGCGCCGTTTTTGCGGTACATGTAAGCCTCCTCGTCTAAGCCAAGCGCCTGCAGATCGTCCCGGCACTCCTCGTATTCGGGCCAGCCGTAGAAATCGCCTACCCGTTCTCTGTAGTGGTTGATTTTTCGGAAATCGGCCCACTCGTCGGCGGAGTAAGCGGCGGCGTTTGCGCCAAGGAGCAGCCCCATGCCGAGGCATAAAAACAGGGCGAAGCCAAGGAGCTTGGCCGCCGCTGCGTCATACTCGTTTTTGACGGCGGACACCCATTTGCAGAGCCAGAGCATACCGGCCATGGGCAGCATGAGATAAAATATATTCTGGCGCATACTGAAAGAGACCCACGAAAAAAGCAGGGTCGGTATATTATCCAGAAAGAAGCCGACGGTTGACTGGTTGATGCGGGCAGTGATGAAGCAAAACAGAGCCGCTGCAGCCGCCAGTCCGGCGGTGGTGGTGTACTGCGCCTGTGCGAACACGTTCAGGTCAATGATGAAAAACAGGAGCAGAAAAGCGGTCAGCGCGGGCGGCCAGAGCGCGGCCTGCGGATTGTGCCGCTGACGGAGCCGCAGAATGCGCCGATAGACGGCATAAAGGGATAATACCTGTACGGTGTGCTGGAATATGCCGTACCATGGAATGAAGCTCCAACGGGTATAGAGTTTTGAGAGCAGCCATGAAAGGGGGTAGAGAAAAAACATGACATGAGCGTCAGGCGTGCCCGTGTACGCCCCCGAGAGGATGCTGTACATGCCCCAGTCGTCGTTGATGCCGTCCACCGGCTTTATGAAAAACAGTAAGATCGTGTAAAAGGCAAGAAAGAGTACAAGAAAAAGAAGATCCCCATGAAAAAGGGAGGGGATATTCTTACGTGCATTTCGGCTGTCTCTATGTCCGAAGAAGGGCGTGTCAGGCTGTGCCCCCGGGGTCATTAATGGCATCGTTTTATCCTTTCGTAAATGAATTGCTTCGCATATTTTTAAGTTGTCTCTATTATAATATAACATAATGTAACATGTCAGCAGGAAATCAGCGGAAGTTTATTATACCATAACAATAGCATAACATATTAAGATTTATGGAAGATTTTTTTAATTCTGGGAGCATGTGATAGGAAAATCGGGAAAGATGTGGTAAAGTATATACTAACTGCAGGGAGATAATTCATGCAGGGAAAGGTCGGTAAAGGATGGGAAATACGAGACGTGGCAGACAGAATATAAATATGCTTCTGGTGGTTTTGATCGGCTTTTGCGTTTTGGCGATTATTGAGATTATATACGGGCAAGCGCAGATGAAAGTGGAGCGGGAACGGCTGGATTTGGAAGAGCAGAACCGTCAGGCCGTGGAAGAGCTGAAAGAGGAATGGCGAAGCCTGAAGGAGGGCTCCAGCGTGGTGACCGCGGAGAGTGAAGCCGCTCCCGCGGCCAGCGAAGCGGATAAAGAGGAGAAGCCGGAAAAGATTACGAAGCAGGAGACGGCGAAACAGGAGAAGAAAGAGGAAAAGACCGGGGAAAAGAAAGAGGATGCCGAGCCCCAAGAGAAGGATGAGCGGGATTACAGTATGCAGATTGTCATTCTGGGCGACAGCATCATGGACGGAGACCGGACGGAGAGCGGCGCGGCGGATATCATCGGCGAGCAGCTTGACGCGAAGATTTATAATATGTCCATGGGAGGCACCACGGCGGCGCTTCTGCCCAATGACCAGTACAATTTCGCCACATGGGAGTCCCGAAGCCTGCTGGGCGTGGTACACGGAATCCTTGGCAATATCAATACGGATATCTTTGACGGGTATGCGGCGGGCGACGTGCTGGAAACCTGCGATTTTGACAAGACGGATTACTTTATCATAGAGTACGGTGTGAACGATTTTTTAACAAAACAGATTCCCAACAGCAGATATCTGGAGGGCGGCGACACGCTGGCGATAGACGAGGCGCATACGTATACCGGCGCGCTGCACGATGCGGTCAGCAGGCTTAAGGAACGTTTCCCGGATGCGGGGATTCTGTTGGTTTCGCCCCACTACTGCCAGGTCTTTAACGGACAGACTTTTATTGGTGACGGCTACTCTCTGGATTACGGCTACGGTCCGCTGATCACTTACGCGAGAGGAACCGGATATGTGGCAGGGCAGTTTGAGGAGGAGCGCGTGTTCTTCTTCAATGCGTTCGAGGAGAGCGGCATCGATGCGGGCACCGCAGAGCAATATCTGGCGGACGGCATTCACATGACCCCTCTGGGGGCGAGAGTATACGCGGAGAAGATCGCAAGAATAATTCACAGCGACTTCGCGCCGGAGGAATGATTGCATAGGGCAGGCAAAATATGGTATGATAAAAGGCAGGTGCAAAACCTGCCTTATTTGCGTGTATAAGCAGAGCCGGAAGATTTATATTTGTGGAGAGAATGTATGCGGGAACTGGAATACCCCTTTGACGGGGAACTGATCTTAAAAAAATCAAAGAAGCTAAGGCGCGTCCTTCTGGAGGAGCGGTCTGATTTTCTGGAGAAGCGGATCGCTGTTTTGGGCGGCAGTACGACGCACGATTATATACGTGTGCTGGAGTTGTTTTTGCTGGAGCAGGGCATCCGCCCCGTGTTTTACGAGTCCGAGTATGCGCAGTACTGGCAGGATGTGATGTTTGACAACCCGGAGCTTGTCTCGTTTGCCCCGGATCTGATTTTTATCCATACATCCAACAGGAATATTACGACATGGCCTGCCGTTTCGGATCAGACGGAGCAGGTGGAGGCGCTTCTTTCGGAGCAGTTCGCTCATTTTCAGGCGATGTGGGAAAAAATTGCGCAGGTCTACCGATGCCCCGTGATCCAGAACAATTTCGAGTATCCTTTTTACAGGCTTCTGGGCAATCAGGAAGGCGTGTATCCGCAGGGGCGGATCAGCTTTATCAACAGCCTGAACGAAAAATTTTATCAGTACGCGAGGGAGCACGGGAATTTTTATATCCACGATATCAATTATCTGTCGGCTTCCTACGGACTTGACAGATGGGCGGACCCTCTGTACTGGCATATGTACAAATATGCCTGCTGTATGCAGGCGGTTCCTGTCTTTGCCCACAATCTGGCGAACATCATCAAGTCGGTTTTCGGCAGAAATAAGAAAGCGCTTGTGCTGGATCTGGACAATACGCTCTGGGGCGGCGTTGTGGGTGACGACGGCCCGGAAAATCTGGAGATCGGGCAGGAGACGCCGATGGGACAGGTTTATTCGGAATTTCAAGGCTATGTGAAAGCGCAGAAGGACATAGGCGTCATGCTTACCGTGAACTCCAAGAACGAGCATGACAATGCCTTGGCCGGACTGCATCACCCGGAGGGGGTGATTAAGCCGGAGGATTTCGTATTGATTAAGGCGAACTGGGAGCCGAAGAGTGAGAATATAAACGCCATTGCGCAGGAGTTGAATATTCTGCCGGACTCGCTGGTGTTTGTGGACGACAACCCGGCGGAGCGGGAGATTGTGGGCGCACAGTCGGCGGGGACGGCAGTCCCCGAAATCGGTACGCCGGAGCAGTATATCCGTGTGCTTGACCACAGCGGGTTTTTCGAGGTGACAAGCCTGTCGGAGGACGACAGGAAACGAAACGAGATGTATCAGGCCAATATGGCAAGAAAAGTGCAGCAGGAGCGTTTCACCGATTACAGGGAGTATCTGCTGTCCTTAGAAATGCATGGTACGATCCGCTCCTTTGAGGCCATTTACATGGCGCGGATCGCCCAGCTTACGAATAAGAGCAATCAGTTTAATCTGACCACGAGACGTTTTACGCAGGCGCAGATCGAGTCGTTTGCGGCGGATTCCCGATATATCACCCGTTATGGGAAGCTGGAGGACCGTTTCGGGGACAACGGCGTGGTTTCTGTGGTAATCGGCAGAAAGGGAACGCTGGCCGATACAGATATATACCGGCGGGGAGAGATGCCGGGTGCGGCAGACGGTGCGGCATCAGGGGCCACAGAGGCAGAAAGCAGTGCGGCGGCGGGTGGCATAGCGGCGGATAGCGCGGCGTCAGGGGACACAGAAGCGGCAACCGGTACGGCGGCAGGTGCGGATGTGCTGCACTTGGAGCTGTGGCTGATGAGCTGCCGCGTATTAAAGCGGGATATGGAGTACGCCATGATGGACAGTGTGGTGGAGGCGTGTCAGGAATGCGGAATCGGCACGATTATGGGATATTATTATCCCACGGTGAAGAATGCCATGGTGAAGACCTTTTATCAGACCATGGGATTTGAAAAGATGGAAGAAACTGACACGGGTGTCACGATATGGCGGTATGTGATTCCTGCGGACTATGAGAACAAAAATACGGTAATAGCGTGAAAAGTACTTCTAAAGACGTCCCGTCATAGGACGGAGACGCAAAGTCAGCAAGCTGACTTGGAAGTACTAAGTTTCACGCGAGAGAATGTCCAAAATACGGGCATGCTCCGAAGGAGAAAACGATTTACAGAAAGGATGGGACAGACATATGAGCAGAGAAGAAGTGTTTGAAAAATTGAACGAGGTTTTCCGGGATGTGTTTGATGATGAGGAGATTACCGTCACGGACGCCACCACGGCGGATGATATCGAGGATTGGGATTCTCTGGAGCACATCAACCTTCTGGCGGCCGTGGAGCAGGAGTTCGGCATGAAGTTTAATATGGGACAGGTGGTTTCCATGAAGAATGTGGGTGAGATGGCGGACATCATCATCGGCCAGATCGGGTAGGAACGGGCCGGGCAGGAATGTGTCGGCGCAGAGGGAAAGGAAAGACAGTAAGGTAGGGCATGGCTAACAGATTTCCGGACAGGGTGCAGATGTATTATGAAAAATTGGAGCAGATAGGGAAAAAGAGAGAGGCCGTCTTGGTATGGGCTCTCTTTGCCGCGCTGGTGTTTGGCGTGGTGACGGTTACGGGGACACTGACATCGGGATTTCATTTGGTGGACGACTGGGAGTTCGCCCAATATGTGGATTGGATGACGCTTGATGGCTACAGCCTGTGGGATTGTATGCGGGAATCGGTGGGATTTGACATGACGCTCCGCTTCCGGCCGTTATATTATATCAACCGGGTGCTGATGACGTATGTGTTTGGCATTAATCTGACGGCAATGTCAGTTGTAAAGGCGGCGGAGATCGTCGTCGCGCTCGCTGCCCTCTACTACTGTGCAAGGCAGATGGAGTGCCGTATGATTCACGCTGCGCTCTTTGCCCTGACGGTGATGGTGGGCTACCAGTCTGCGGTATGGTGGAAGCTGGGGCCGCAGGAGTCTTATGATATGATGATGTTTTCGGTGGGATTTTATTTCTTGCTGAAATGGCTTTCCACGGATCAAAGGCGGTATGCCTGTGTCAGCGTGGGAGCCCTTTTTCTGATGTCATTATACAAGGAACCTTTTATCCTGCTTTTGCCCTTCGTGGGGCTTTATGTGCTGTATGACGGGATGAAGGGAAAGCGGGTGACGATTCCGCGTCTGTGGGAGGTGGTCAGACGCAGGTTTTGGTACCTGCTGACGATTGGCATCATTTTTGCGGTGGAAATATTTTTGATCCTGTTCGTGGTCGGTACGAACAACTATTCCTATGTGGGGCTGGATGAGAGCGTGACCCTTGACCAGTATGTACAGGTTTGGCGTAACGCGGCGGGAAATAATCTGAAATGGTATGTCAGGTTTGGTGTGCTGATGGGATTGATTCTTCTGACCTACTGGGAGCATGTGAAGAGGCTTGGCTGGGAAATCCTGCTTACGGCGGCGATTATGCTGCCACAGTGCGTCTCCTACAGCAAAACCGCGCTGGAGGAGCGGTATATTCTGCCATGGGCGCTGGGATATGCCTTCTTTTTTGTAATTGCGGGATGCAGGTTCCGGCCTCTTTCCGGGAAGAGACGGATCGCCTATATGCTCTGTCTGCTTCTGATGCTGGCGGCTCATGGCAGGGTGACGCTGCGGGAGGCGCAGTATTTTACCTATCGGGGGGAGAGCATCAAAAGGATGCTGAATGCGACGCTTGATCTGGTACAGGGGACGGACAAAAAGGTTTTGTCCTGCTTTGCGCCGAATGCGGAGGGAAACAAGACGATGTATCACTGGTTCCGCATTCACGGCTACGACGAGGTGTTTTACTGGGAGGAGGACGAGAACAAAATCAATCGTTCCTATGGCCCCAGAGAGGACGAGCAGGCGGATTTTGCGGATATCGATGTGATCGTGATGTACAACAAGGAAGACAGGCATTGGTGCTATGAGCCGAGCCTGGATCTGACCGATTTCACGGAAAAAAAGTGCGGGACGATTACGATGTATGTCCGCAATGCGAAAACTACTTCTTAAGACATCCCGCCATAGGGCAAGGATGCAAAGGCTAATAGATCAGTTCAATCATACCGATCACGGGACTTATCAGAAATACCACGTTTCGGCCGTCAAGGGCGGGCGCGGGCGTGGGGGTGTCGATGGCGGCAAAGCCGTTTTCGGTTAGTTTCTGGTATGCCGCTTCGGGGTCTTCAGCTTCGTAGCAGATGTGGTAGGGCGTGTTTTTGTATTTTTTCAAAAGCCCCGAGACCACGGAATCCTCGGAGACGGGGGAGACAAGCTCCACACGGTAACCGTCTTTTACGAGAAAGCAGATATCCACTTTGCGGATATCGTCGTATACGGTGTCCTGCTCGACCAGATAGCCGAGGGCTTCGAATGTTTTTTTGGCTTTTTCTATTTTTTTGACTAAGTAGCCGATATGGTGTATTTTTAATGTTGGCATGGGCGCTCCTTTTTTGGGGTAAAATCCTTTTTATGCGCGACATATGCAGGCACGTACGAAAAGGATCTCTGTCTGGGTTCATCATAACACATAACAGGGAAAAAAACATCACAAAATAAAGGCAGCTTCTATTTTCAGAAAGGACAACAGTTTAGACAAATGAAGGCTCTCTATATCAAATATAAGGATTTTATCATGGAGGTCATACACTTCGGCATGGTGGGCGTGATCAATACGCTGATGGGCTGGGCGATCATGGCGGTGCTGTATAACCTGATTCATATGAACTACTGGCTGTCAAGCGGTATTTCTTACTTTATCGGCAGTGTTTTTTCCTATCACGCCAACGCGAAGCTGACCTTTAAGGTGGAAGAAAGGGACAAATGGCTGCCGTGGCGGTTCGCCCTCAATATCATGGTGTGCTATCTGGTGTCTTTCAGCGTGGCGCAGCCCCTTGTCGGCTGGCTTCTGGATGTGTCCGGGGTGTCGGCGGGCGGTATGTTCTCCAAAGCGCTTCTTGACAATGTGGCGATGATCTTTGGCATGGGGATATTCATCGTGATGAACTTCTTTGGACAGAAGTTGTTTGTGTTTCGGACAGGGCGTCATGGCGAAGAGAAAAAGTGACAAGATTGTCATTAATTATGGATTCAAGTACGAGACGGCTAAGAGGGAGGCCCGGAGAGACAAAGGTGTCATTGCTTGCGAAAGGTACAGAGCAAAAGTGTGACGGTTGGGATGAATAGATGAAAAAACTGACGGAACAGAAGTGGTTTATCAGGATAACAAAATACTGGTTTCTGTTCCCGGTAATCGGCTTTTTGCTGTTTGCGGCGGCGGTGTTTTTCGGTTACGGGGAGCGAAGCTACATCGGGGTCCATGACAATATGGATTTGTTTCTGGCGCAGTTCCAGATGATGAAAAATACGGATTCCTTCTGGAAACACGGCGTGGACGTGCCCTTTCTGGGCGGCGTCAGCAGGGATAACCTGCCTTCGGAATTTTCCCTTTACAGCCTGCTTTTCATGCTTTTTCCAACTTACACGGCTTATGTGCTGGGGATTTTGGGAAAGATTCTGCTGGGGATGTTTTCCTTTCGCCTGCTGGCGAAAGAAGTGCTCGGTGATAGGTTTGAGAAATACCGCCCCGCAGTCTATATGACGGGTTTGGCCTACGGAATCTGCTGGTTTTTTCCGGCTTTCGGCTTTGCCTTCGCTTCGATTCCGCTGTGCGTCTGGCTGCTTCTCAAGCTGTATAAAGAGCAGGGACGGTGGTATCTCTGGTATGGGGCGCTGTTCGCCTACCCGCTGGTGTCTTATTTTTCCTACCATGGCATTTTTATTCTGGGGTATTTGGCGCTGGCGGTTTTGTGGCTTTTTTTAAGAGAGGTATCTTTGCGCAAAAGGAAAGGCCGTGAAACGCTTTTTGGCAGCGGGGAGAGAACGCGGGAAGGAAGAGCCGCATGGCGGCTGTTCGGCGCGCTTTTCGTGCTGGCCATCGGTTTTGTGGCCTGCGAGTACCGCCTGTTTGGACAGATGCTTTTTGGAAAAGAGGAGACCATCCGGTCTTCCATTGTCAATGCGAGCCTCTCCCTGCCGGAGATTTTCAGGGAGATCGGGCAGGTGTTCCGGGAGGGTATTTTTCACGCGGACGGCGTACACGGAAAAGTTGTGCTTCCGGTGTGCGTGATATATTTTGTGGTAAACAATGCGCTATATATACGAAGAAAAGACGGAAGAGCCGTTATGCGCGACCCCTTTAATCTGCTGATGGTTTTCATCCTTTTTAACTGCGTGGTGTATGGCCTTTACGATTTTGAACCGCTTCGTTCGCTGGTGGAAAAGCTGATTCCGCCGCTTCAGGGCTGGCAGTTTAACAGGACCATCTTTTTTAATCCGTTTCTCTGGTACGCAGCTTTGTTTCTCGTACTGTGCAGGCTTTACGATGCGGGGGTATGGCAGATGTGGCTGGCAAACGGCATTGTCTGCATCGCTGTGCTGGCAGTGATCCTGACGCCGACCCGCTACAATGACTTGTACAGCACTTGCTATAACAGGGCTTACGAGCATTTTCACGGCAGGGAAGTGGACGAGCTTTCCTATGAACAGTTTTACGCGGTAGATTTGTTTGAAGAGATGAAAGCGGACATCGGTTACAAGGGAGAGTGGGCGGCGGCCTACGGGTTCCATCCGGCGGTGCTTGAGTATAACGGGATCGCCACGCTGGACGGGTATCTGGGCTTTTATTCCCAGCGGTACAAGGAGGATTTCCGGAAAATTATCGCCCCTGCGCTGGAGCGGGTGGAGGCCACCAGAATCTATTACGACGATTGGGGGGCCAGAGCTTATCTGTATTCCGGGACAGATTTAAGTATCGTAAACGCGACGAAGACCGTGTATGCCACGGACGATCATATTTATATGGACGGGGAGGCTTTCCGGGCGCTTGGAGGGGAATATCTTTTTTCCAGAATCAGGCTTTCCAACGCGCAGGAGACCGGGCTTTCCCTTCTGGGAGAGTACACAGCGAAGGACGGAAGTATGAAGATTCACGTATATTCGTGTAAGCAATGAGCCGTGCACATTTGCCACTTGGAATGCGGAGGGGAGCTTGCTCGCCGAAGCATTCAGAGTGACAAATGTATAGGGCGAAAGCCCGTGAGCGAGGAAAACCGAAGGTTTTTCGAGCGTGCACGGCGAAGGAGTAAAGGCGAAGAAGAAAAAAGGAGATGTAATCATGCCAATCAGAGTACACAATTTCGGGGGAGTGATCGGGTGGAACGCCAAAAAGTACCTGCCATGGGTTGCCAGCGAAAGCTATTTAAAGCTGCAGTTTGTCAGCCGCAGGCGGTCCCAGAAAGGATACATTGATTATTTTATGAACCATAAGGAGGCGCCCCATCCGCTGGTGGTGAATCTGGAGACGGTGAACCGCTGCAATAGCACCTGCGAGTTCTGTACGGCCAATATCCACGCGGAGAAACGCCCTTATAAAAAGATGGACGACGCGCTCTACTACTCCGTGATCGACCAGCTTCACGACTGGAATTACAAAGGCCATCTGACCCTTTACGGGAACAATGAGCCGTGGCTTGACACCCGCATTGTGGAGTTTCATAAGTACGCCAGAGAAAAACTGCCGGGGGCCTTTATCTTCATGTCCACAAACGGCCTGCTTTTAAACGTGGACCGGGTGAAGCAGATTATCCCCTATGTGGACCAGCTCATCATCAACAACTACGGGATGGAGATGAAGATGCACGACAATGTGCAAGTGATATACGATTATGTGAAGGCGAACCCGGAGGCATTTCAGGATGTGGATATACTGGTGCAAATCCGGTATTTGAAGGAGGTACTGACGAACCGGGCGGGCAGTGCCCCGAACAAGCAGTCCAAGGGAAAAATAGTCAAGGAGACCTGCCTCATGCCGTTTACGGATCTGTGGATTACACCCTTTGGCAAGCTGGGAATCTGCTGCTGCGACAACTTTGAAGTCACGGAGATGGCCGACCTGAATGAAACATCTCTCAGGGAAGGCTGGAACAGCGAGAAGTACAGGCAGCTCCGGGAGGCCATCGCCACAGGCAGACATAACTATCCCTTCTGCAAATACTGCGACTTTATCGACGCGGGACTGCGTATGGACGCGGTGGACGATGTGCTTAAGCACAGACAGATGCACGGCGCGAGACAGTCTATGTTCAAGAAAAAATAAGAGGTGTAAACAGTGGGGACGGGATACGGCGGGCATGTGTTTCCGGTGAAGTATGAGCGATAAAAGTAAGGCGAAAGATAGGGGCGGCGGACGAATGAGAAGAGCGTTTGTGACGGCGGTCTGCGCGATGGCGGCGGCAGCGGTTCTGTGGGGCTGCGGCGCGGCAGGCGGAGACGCACAAAAAAACAGCGGTGTGGAAGAGACGGACGGGCAGGGAAACGGCGCGCAGAGCGGCGAAGACGCGGCGGTCGGTGGTGCCTCGCAGGGAGCCTTAGAGACGACAGGCGGTTCAGGCGCAAACGACGGCGCACCGGGAGAAAGTGACGGTAATGCCGAAAATGGTGGCAGCGCGGCAGTTGGCAGCGGCTCAGGGGAAGCGGCGGAAACGGCAGCGGCGGACGGCGGTGCTGACATGGCGGCACAGCTTGCGGGCACCACGTTTTCCATATTGGGGGACAGCATTTCCACCTATCAGGGCTGTAATCCTGTGGGATATTACGCCTTTTTCCCGGAAAACGGTGAAGTGACGGAGGTGGAGGATACCTGGTGGCAGCGGGTGGCGGATGATCTGGAGCTGACCGTCTATGCAAACGGTTCCAGCTCCGGGGCGACCGTGGCGGGGGACTCAACGGAAACGGAAAATCCCCAATGTGGCTGTAATGAGCTGCGCACCAATGATCTGTCCGGCCCGGAAGGGGCATGTCCTGACAGGGTTGTCATATATATGGGAACCAACGACATGCTGAAAGCCGTTCCGTTGGGAGACAATGACGGCACCGGGCTGGTGGAGGAGGGCGTGGTCAAGACATTTACAGACGCTTATACGCTGATGCTCGACAAGGTGCAGGCCAACTATCCGCTGGCGGAGATTTACTGCTGTACCCTGCTTCCGGTGGGGGATTACGGCACAGACACGCCCTATGTGGACTTTGTCAACAGCAAGCAGCTTACGTCCGCGGATTACGGACAAGCAATCAGGCGCATCGCAGAGAACAGAGGACTTCCGGTGATCGAGCTGTACGACTGCGGCGTAACCATAGAAAATCTGCACGAAATGACCACAGACGGCGTGCATCCCACGGCGGCAGGTATGCGCTGCATTGCGGAGGCTGTGAAAGAGACGTTTACAGCGCGGTAGGAGCAGGGCGGATGGTGCAGTGGGTATCATAAACGGGCTGGAGGCGTGGCACGGTGGGAGCAGAGCGGATGGTAAGGTGGGCGTCGTGAACGTGATGGGGTTTACGGCCCGGCAGGAGCAGGGCGGATGCTGCAGCGGGCGTCGTGAAGGGAATGGAAATTTGCGGTACAGCGGATTGGGGCACGGAAATGGAGGGATGTCCATGGATGTGGAGATCAGGGGGATCAAAAAGGCATATTTTCGAAAGAAGGTGCTTACAGATATATCGTTTTCCATGGAGGCCGGGAGCTGTGCGGCTATCCTTGGCAGCAATGGCAGCGGGAAATCCACGCTGCTTTCCATTTTGGCGGGCGTGCGAAAGGCGGACGGCGGCTCTTTTTTTTATCGGGGAACGGATCTGTTTCGCTGTCCCGGACAGATTCCGAAGGCGCTGGGATATGTGCCGCAGGGAGATCCGCTGATGGAAGAACTGAATGCGTGGGACAATCTGCGTATGTGGTATGACAGGGAGACGCTGAAGCGGGAGCTTTCGGAGGGAGCGCTTAAGCTGCTTGGCATCGACGACTTTCTAAAAACGCCGGTGCGGCGGATGTCCGGCGGCATGAAAAAGAGACTCTCTATCGGATGCGCGGTGGTTTCCCATCCGGGGATTTTGCTGTTGGATGAGCCTTCGGCGGCCCTTGATCCTGTCTGTAAGGAGAATATCTGTATGTATCTGGACGCTTACAGAAAAGAGGGAGGCATCGTGCTGATGGCAACCCACGACGCACAGGATTTGGAACTGTGTGACGCATGTTATATCTTGCGGAATGGAACACTGCATTCTTGGGAGTACGGTGGGGATTTTCATAAACTGGCAGAAGCGCTTTGAGAACATGCGGGCATTTTGCTAAGTGGAATCAGGAGGGACAGATGGCGGCTTATTTTCTGGCACAACTGAAACGGGCGGCAAGAATATTTCCCGGTCAGATTTTGGTGGATCTGGCCGTCTGCGTCTGTGTGGGTGCGCTGGCCTTTGCGCTGATAGCGCAGGGAGCGGACGCGGCGGCGGGGACAAGATATCGGATCGGCATGGTGGGAGATCTGGAGGATTCTTATTTGGGGTTTGGCATAGCGGCCGTGCAGGAGATGGACGATTCCCGCTTTATGATTGAGTTAGTGCCCATGTCGGAGCAGGAGGCGGAGACAGCCTTTTTGCGCGGGGAGCTTTATGCCGTTGTTCGGGTGCCGGAGGACTTGCTGGAATCCATTGTATATGGGGAAAACGATCGTCCGATTACCTACACGGCCACGCAGGGACAGAAGGGGCTGGGAACCATGGTGATGGGCGAAATTACGAATATTGCGTCCACGCTGGTGACCTGCTCCCAGAGCGCGATCTACGCCATGCAGCGGACGCTGGCGGATCAGGGCAGAGGGGAGGAGATTGGCCGGGAAACGGACAAGCTGAACCTGGCGCTGATCAATCTGGTGCTTTCCAGAGGGGCATTCGGCGAAGTGGAAGTTTTGGGCTATGGGGACGGCCTGTCACTGGAGCTGTATTACTTTTGCGGCATGATTTTACTCTTTCTTCTCTTTTCCGGGCTTTTGAACAGCGCCCTTTTTGTGCACGGAAACGGTGCGTTTTCCTGCTTTTTGAAAGCCCGGGGCGTGGGGGCGGTCTGGCAGATTTTTGGGGAATATCTGGCCTATCTGCTGCTTGTGATCACAGGGCTTTTGGTTTTGTGCCTGCCCCTTGGATTCGGGCTTGCCCGGGAGCTTTTGGGGATTCCAGAATGGGAAGGCATGGGAGCAGCGCCGTTTCTTTCGTTTTTGCCCATTCTTATTCCGGTGACGGTCATGCTGGCGGCCCTGCAGTTTTTTCTCTTCGAGGCGGCGGATGGGATCGTGAACGGGATTTTGTTACAGCTCCTTAGCGGGATCGGCATGGGATATCTTTCCGGATGCTTTTATCCTTCCGCCTTTTTCCCTGAAAAAATGCGTGCGTTTGGAGAGATGTTACCTTCCGGTGCGGCGGTGCGGTTTATGCAGGCGGGCGCTTTGGGGCGGATTCCGGCAGAGTTGTGGGCGGCGGTCTTTGGGTGGACGGCAGTGTTTTTTATATTGACTATACTGGTCAGACAAAGCCGGATCGGGAGGAGCTGATGGGAAGGTACAGAGAGCGATAGGAGGACAGGGACATGCCGGGACGGATGCTTATAAGGTTTATGCTCTTGCAGAAAAGGCTGCTTAAAAAAGGCGGCTTTCTCTTGATGCTCTGTCTGGCGCCGCTGCTTTCGGCAGGTGTTGGGCGGCTTTCGGAAGCGTCCGCGGGGATCGCCACGATCGCGCTGTATTTACCGGAGGGGGATGCATCCGCGCAGGAGATTTCCGAAAGACTGCTGGAAGAACGGGGCGTTCTGCGCTATCTGTCCTGCGGGGACGAGGAGGAGGCGCGGCGCATGGTGGAAACCGGACAGGCCGACGCCGCGTGGATTTTTTCGGAAGATCTGACGGAGCGGCTCGGGGAGCATGCACAAAAGCGCAGGGTGCGTCCTGTGGTGACGGTGGTGGAACGCAGGGACAGTGTGGCGCTCACTCTCGGGCGGGAAATTCTGACATCTGCCATTTACCCTTCCTTTTCCTATGCGGTTTATGTTGCTTATGTGAGGGAAGAATTGGGACTTGCGGAAATGACCGACGAAGCGCTTCGCGGGATTTATGACAGTGTGGCGGTGGAGGGGAGCCTGTTTCAGATGGTATATCCCGATGAGACGCCTGGGGAAGCGGAAGATTTTACTTATGTACAGGCGCCTCTGCGGGGAATTTTGGCCATCTGGTTTACCTTTGTGGGGCTGGCGGCTTCGCTCTATTTCATGCAGGATGAAGCGCGCGGCGTCTACGGGCGCGTGCCTGTGACCAAACGCCTTTCGGCGTCCTATATCGCGGGTGCGGTTTTTCTTCTGGACGCGGCGGCCGTGATGTTATTGTCCTGTGAGTTGGCGGGAGTGTTTACGGACTGGAAAAGAGAAGTGGTCTGCTGCGCGGTATTCGCGTTCTGCGTTCTCGCTTTCTCGAATCTCCTGCGGATGCTGTGCCGCACGCCAAGGAGGCTGGGGATGATTTTTCTGCCGCTTCTGGCGGCGATGCTGGCGCTCTGCCCTGTGTTCCTGAATCTACAGAATTTCAGGGCGGGAAAACGATTACTCCCGCCCTGGTATTATCTGCAATCTATTCATAACACGCGTTACTTATATGAAATGGCCGTCTACACTGTGATTCTGGTTCTGATAAGCGCCATATTACAGCGGGTGCAGAGCCGCCGACGTTGAAAGGGACAGCCGATCGCTCAGTTTGTGCATCTGTTAAGGAAACTGGCTGCTTCGCCTGGCGCCGCTGTTAAAACAGACAGCAGCGGCGAAGTCAGTCGACCTCGATCTGATCTGCGGGCGCTTCCTTCTTTACTTCCTCATGGTAGGTTTTTTCTGTATTCACATTCCAGATATTATCCTTGGAGGAAATGCCGCCCAAAATGTTTTTCACGGTCTCGAAGGAGGTCATCATGGAGTGGTCGATGTTATTGTAACGGTGCTGGCCGTTTCTGCCCACGCAGTAGAGATTGTCGATGGATTTCAAATATGCGGTCAGCTTGTCCATGTCTTTGTAGGTGTCAAAGTAGGCGGGATATGCTTTTTTCACCCGCTCCACGTGGGAGTCCATCACATCCGACGGTTTGTCGATCAGTCCCATGCTGACAATCTCTTTCACCGCAAACCGGGTGAAATCCTCGTCGGACATTGTCCAATACTGATCTCCTTCAGAAACAAAATACTCCAGCCCGATCCACACTGTGTGTTCCAAGTCGCGCACCATGTAGGGAGACCAGTTGTTATAAATCTGGAATCGTCCCAGCCGAACCGTTCTGTCATGCACGTAAATCCAACAGTCTGGCACGATATTATTGATGGTTTTCAGATTCGTTTTATTTTTCAGGTTCAGCTTCGGCAGCAAGAGTCCTACGGTCATGTAGTCGCGGTAGGGAAGTCCTGCGGCGATTTCGGCCTCGGCCTTCGGCACGTCGTTTAAGCCTGCCACCAGATCCCTCACAGGCATGGAGGAAATGAAAATATCGCCCTCCGCCGTCACCTCACCCTCCGGCGTTTCATAGGTGATGGAGGTAATGCGGTTGTTTTCGTCTTTGTGGAGCTTTACCGCCCTGCTGTGGCAGAGGATTTCCCCGCCAAGCTCTCTGATTCTGTCAGCGGTCACTTCCCAGAGCTGTCCGGGGCCGAGCTTGGGATAGCTGAACTCTTCGATCAGGGAAGTTTCCACCTCCCGGTTTTTCTTTCCGGGCAGCATTTTTGAGAAAACGTCTTTTAAAATGGCAGCGACGGACAGCCCCTTCGCCCGCTGAGCGCCCCAGTCGGGCGCGATCTCGGAAGGATGTCTTCCCCACAGATTTTCCGTATAATTTTCAAAGAACATGGAATAGAGTTTCTTGCCAAAACGGTTTACATAAAAATCTTCCAGAGAGTTTTCCTGCCGCTTGTGGATCATGGAGGCCAAGTAGCTCACACCTGCCTGCATGGTCGCGAGAAATCCCATGTTGATAAAGGTCTCCGGCTTTAAGGAGATCGGATAATCAAAAAATTTCTGGTTAAAATAGATGCGTGACACGCGGTGTCTGCGCAGCATCACGTGATCCTCTTTCTCCGGATCGGGGCCCCCGGGAGAGAGTGTCATTTCCCGGTGCAGCACGATATCGTCGTAGGTGGGCGAACCTTGCGTGGGCAGCATGTGCTCCCACCAGGCGTTTACTTCCGGCACTTTGGAGAAAAAGCGGTGCCCGCCCATATCCATGCGGTTTCCCTTGTAGTTGACGGTTTTGGAGATACCGCCCATAGCGTCGGTTTCCTCCAGTATCGTGACCTTATATTCTCTATTTTTATCTTGTCTAAGTAACTCGTAGGCGGCCGTCAGACCTGCCGGGCCTGCGCCGATCACATATACTTTTTTCATGCAAGACCTCACTTGTTTTATTATTTACAGAAGATTGTGGCGGTATCCGGGAAACGGATACAAAACGGCCTGTGCAAAGGCTCAATTAATAATAGTTTAACATGTTTGGGCGGGGATGTACACGGGAATGTGGAAAAATAGGGATGTATATGTTATAGTAATGTTGTCTGTTCTGTAAATTTGGGAAGTATCAAGGTAATGATGGCAATAATTAGGAAAGACTTGGAAGAGATCCGAAAGTACTGCCCGCGGATTACACAGAGTGAAATAATTGGCAGGTATGGCGAAGCGAATATTTATCATATCTGTGGAAATTAGAGAGGCACATGCATGACAGCAATTATCAGTTTACTTTTCTGGCTTTTGGTCGTCCCCTTTTGTATCGGGCTGATCCCTGCAAATTTCATATCGGCGGATAAAAGAAGCCCGGGATTTATGCTGTTTTCCGGGTATTTCGGCATGTGGGCGCTCTTTGAGATTTCGGCGGTGCCGGCGGTTCTCTGGGTAGAGTATAACAATTTTAAGGTGGCTTCTGCGGTCTTTACGGCGCTTACACTTCTTGGCGCGGCGGCTGGCGTGTGGCTTCTTTATCGAAATGGAAAGGCGGGAAGGCCGGGACTTCTTGTAGGGAAGTGGGCAGAGTGCGGCAGGAGGCAGAAAGAAAACGGCGTGAAAAGATTCTTTCGGGGCACAGGCGTCGAATGGCTCCTGTTTTTTGGGCTGCTCGGTTTTCAGCTTTACAAGGCGGTGGCCTTCACTTCCTTCGACGGCGACGATGCCTACTATGTGGTGGAGTCGCTGATTGCGCAGGAGGCGGGCGTGATGTACCGCATTCTGCCGCTGACGGGCGGCTCTACAGGATTGGACGTGCGTCATGCGATGGCGGTCTTTCCTATGTGGGTGGCCTTTGTCTCCGTGAGAGCGGGGGTACATGCGACGATTGTGTCCCATGTGGTGATGCCCCTTGTGCTGATTCCTTTGACTTATCTGCTGTACTATGAGATCGGGCGCGCGCTTTTTGTGGGGCGTGTGCAAGACAGCGAAAGAAGGGCGGATATGGGCGGCTCTATGCGTAAGGCAGGCGGGGATGTGTTTCGCAGAGAAAATCTGCCGGTTTTTATGATTATCATGGCCATGTTCCAGATTTTCGGCAACGTATCCCTCTACACCAATGAGACATTCTTTCTGACCCGCACATGGCAGGGCAAGGCGGTGGTGGGCGCGCTTGTGATACCGGCGCTGTTTTGGCTGTTTTTGCAGATTTATGACAAAGGTGTCAAAAAGGGACGAACGGATGCAGGACTCTGGATTGTGCTTGTCAGTATCAATATGACTGCAGGTGTGTGCAGTTCCATTTCGGTGTTTCTCGTCTGCATCTTGATTGCGGTGGCGACATTCTGTCTGGCGGTGGCGGAGCGGGACTGGAAAATCCTTTTTAAGATGGGAGCGGCATGTATACCGAATGTGATATACATGGCGGTTTATGTGTTTATGGCGTACAGTTACCTTTTAAAATAGCGGTTAGCATCGAAGGCGCGGCTTTCGAATGGGCGTGGCTTTGGGGCAAAGCGATGAGGAATGAAATATGTGGGGCATTTTTTTAGAGAGCGTCGTTATATTTAAAAATTATATGGGATACCACGAGAATCATTTTCTGGCGGGGCTATATCTTTTGACGCTCCTCTATCTGTGGCTTACGGAGAAGGACAGGCGAAGGCGTGTGTTGTTTGTTTATGCGCCCACGTTGATTCTGTTCTTGTTTTTCTGTCCCCTGTTTCGCAAGGTGTTTGTGCGGCTCATGGAGGATAGCGAGACATACTACCGACTCTTGTGGCTTTTGCAGATGAGCATTGTGAGCGCTTATGGCCTGATCCGGCTGATGGGAAAGCACAGGCGGATCGGTCTGGCGATTGCCTGTCTGGCGATTGCCGCCTGCGGCGATTATGTCTATGACAGCGAGCACATTTCAAAGGCACAGAATGCCTATCATCTGCCGCAGGAGGCGGTGGATATCGTGGATATGATTGCGCCGGAGGAGGGGCGGATCACGGTGCTTGTGCCTGCGGACCTGATTTATTATGTCAGACAGTACAGCACGGATATCGAGCTGCCCTACGGACGGGAAATGCTGATTGCCCGCTGGGACTATTACAATGCCATGTATGAGGCGATGGAGGAGGCGGAGGTGATCGACACCCCGGCGTTTGTGGAGCTGACAAGAGAGTACCCTTGCGCCTATGTGGTTCTGAAACAGGACCGGGCAGTCAGGGAGCCGCTGACGGATTACGGTTATTCGGTCTACGGTCAGGTAGGAGAATATGTGGTTTACAAGGATATGACATTACAGGATTCGTAAAAGGTCTGTGTCCGGCGGGCCTTGGCGATAGGAGAATGGCGGATGTTATTTAATTCATATATATTTGTGTTTGTGTTTTTCCCCATATGTCTGCTCGGCTATTACGGTCTTTTGAAGGGCGGGAAGCCTGAGGTGGCCAAAGTATTTCTGACAGCTATGTCATTGTGGTTCTACGGCTACTTTAATCTGTCCTATCTGCTCATTATGGTTTGCAGCATTGCCGGAAACTACCTGTTTCACAGACTGCTTTCCGGGGAAAGGCCCGGGCTTTTGCACGCGGGAAATAGAAAAGAATCAGAACGCGCAAAGAAGGCGGTACACGGAGAGACAGAACACGAAAGGGCGGCACACGGAAAGGCAGAATACGAAAGAGTGGCGCACGGAGAGGCAAGACATGGAAAGGTGTCCCGCAGGGCTGTTATGGTTCTGGCGGTGGCGATGAATCTGGGCGTACTGTTTTACTTTAAGTATTTTGACTTCTTTCTCGATACCGTGAACGGTGTGTTTGGAAGTGATTTTGTTTTGCGGGGTATTCTTCTTCCGCTGGGGATCAGTTTTTTTACCTTTCAGCAAATTTCCTTTATAGTGGACACTTACCGGGGCGAGGTGGCGGACTGTTCGTTGTCTGAGTACGCGCTGTTTGTCTCTTTTTTTCCGCAGTTGATTGCCGGACCGATCGTGAATCACGGTGAGATGCTGCCGCAGTTTCGTGCGCTCGGCAGCAAAAGGGCAGATTGGGAGCGGATTGCAGGCGGATTTGCGCTTTTTGTGCTGGGACTCTCCAAGAAGGTGCTTTTGGCGGATACGCTCGGCGCGGGAGTAGATTACGGTTATAAAAATCTGGCTGTTCTTGGCAGGGCGGATGCGTGTCTGGTGATTCTGTTCTATGCCCTGCAGCTCTATTTTGATTTCAGCGGTTACTGCGATATGGCTGTGGGCATCGGGCGGATGCTTGGAATCGAGATACCCGTCAATTTTCATTCTCCATACAAGGCGGTAAATATCGTGGATTTCTGGAAGCGGTGGCACATTACCCTGAACCGTTTTTTTACAAAATATGTTTATATTCCGCTGGGTGGAAACCGTAAAGGTGCGGGACGGATGTATCTGAATTTTCTGATTGTCTTTTTCTTAAGCGGTCTCTGGCATGGGGCGGGTTTTCATTTTATTGTCTGGGGGATGATGCACGGGGTGTTATATGTGGCTACCAGGTTCTGGCAGGGACATGTGCGGCAGAGAAATGACAAATATGTCATAAATGCACAAAAAAGCGGAGAAGACGCGGTAAAGTCCGGGATCGCGGCGGGGAAAACGATAGGGCCGGAGAACGGCACCGGGGGATTTGGCCGCAGGATCGGCGGCAAAATGATGACAATAGTGTCACAAATACTCACATTCCTCTATGTCAGCGTGGCGTGGGTTTATTTCCGGGCGGAAAACATCGGACAGGCGAATATACTTCTTCGGACGGCGTGCGCGGGGGAGACCAAGAAGATTTCTCTGGATCTTGCGGAATGCCTGCGGCCAGACGAGTTTTGGTATGTGATCAAGGTGCTGCATCTGGACAACCTGTCTTTTAGCCGTTATATTTTGATGTTTGTGATTCTGGCGGCGGGACTGTATTTGTCCATGGTGGGGCGAAACGCGCAGGAACGGGTGGCGCGTATGAAATACGGGCCGGTGTCGGCGGCGGTGTTGGTGGTTTTGGCGGTGTGGTGTATCTTGAGCTTTTCCGGGGTCAGCACGTTTTTGTATTTTAATTTTTAAGGGAGTCCTCTTTTTTCAAAAAGGGGGGGGAATAGTTTGTTACGGTTTTCCGGATGTTCGGAAAATGGTATAGATTGTGTGTTTTTGTCGGGCGTGGTAGAATAGGTTTGTTACCGTCCCCAATCTGGTAACGGAAAGGGGGTGAAGTACATGAGTTCTTTGTTTTCTTTTATCGTCTCCATAATGCAGAATGTAGTGGCTCACTACATATGCAGATGGCTGGATGGAGACGAATAGGCGGTAACCCGGCCCAACGGTTGACTTCTCCGTAAAAGAAGGAGAAACCCGGCGGATGGTGAAGCATCTGCCGGGTTTCGTTCCTTTTTGTGAAGTACACGAGTTACTTTTCTTTTATCATCTGTATTCTAACACAGGGAAAAAACCTTTACAATCCCTTTTCGCCATTTCACCAAATGTTCGGAAAATACCGTCATGGTTTGTTTATCTTATTTTATATTATAGACATATAAAAGAAACGGGAAACCCTTTCAAATCATAAGATTTTACTTGGCAAAAACCCCATCTCTTTGCTATAGTGTAGTGGAAACTATCAAGGGTGTTTTTTGATGGAATTATATGACCAGACAGATTTTAAATGATATTGCAGCGTTTAGAAATAAAAACGGAGGAATGGCATGAAACGGTTTAAAACGTGGATTCTCTCCATCGTGTCCCTCACTTTCATATGTCTCATAATGGCGGCCGCGTTGGTGGTCTGGGTGGACCCCTTTTTTCAGTACCATGCGCCGCTTGCGGACTTTCCCTATCTGGTGGACAACCAGCTCACCCAGAATCCGGGAATGGCGAAGCACATGGATTACGACAGCGTGATCCTTGGCTCTTCCATGACAGTGAATTTCAACACGAACTGGTTTGAGGAACTGATGGGGCTTAAGACGGTGAAGCTCAGCTACAGTGGCGCTTATCCGAAAGATCAGGCGAATATCATGGACATTATCTTTGACAGCGGACATGAGGTGAAGTCGGTTTTTCTGGGGGTTGATGTGACGACCTACACCGGGGGCGTGGATGAGACGAAATATCCGATCCCGTCCTATCTTTACGACGACAACTATTTCAACGACATACAGTATGTACTGAATAAAGATGTGCTGCTAAACTATGTGCTGCGGCCGCTGGCTGATCCGGACAAGACGGATCTTGCCACCGTATATCAAAGCTGGTGGACGGACGAATATTATAACATCCAGTGGGTGATGCACAACTATGCGCCGCCCGAACGGGTGGAGGAGGAGACGGGCCACGACGCTTTTATCGGGAGCACAGACCAAAATCTGCGGATGAATCTCTGTCCCTATATCGAACAGAATCCGGACACGACCTTCTATGTCTTTTTCCCGCCCTACAGCATTCTTTACTGGAATGATGTGATGCAGGAAAATCATATGGAAGCCACCATGCGGGAGTATGCGCATATTGCGGAGACATTGCTTGCTTACGACAACGTGAGAGTGTTCTATTTCCCGAACCGGGAAGAGATCGTGACAGATCTGAACAACTATGCGGACTACACCCATTACCACGCGCGGTTTAACCGTTTTATGACGGAATGCTTTGCGGACGGAACCTGCGAGGTGAAGAGCGCGGAGGAGATGGAGGAGGCGCTTGAAGAGACGCGGGAAATGATCGCGCGGTTTGATTTCGAGGCGCTGTTTTCGGTGGAGTATTGATGAAATATGGTAACGGGACAAATGGCCGTACAGAGATGATGGGACAGATAAAATGTTGGACAGATAAAGGAAATGAGGGGGTAACGCGTATGAGAAGAATTGGGGGCAAAACAAGACGGATGTTGGCCGGAATACTAACTGCGGCAATGATTATGACAATGGTGTCACAAGATATCATATCTGTGTCGGCGTCGGAGCCGAATGTGACAGAGGAGGGTATTTCGGAGCAGAGCGGGGCAGATGACGCGAAGCGAAGCGAGGCGGAAGAGCCGGATTCCGGGGAAAATGGGCAGGGTGAGAGCTCTGTCGAAGAAATCCAGCCGGAAATTACGGATGAACAGCCTGTTGAGGGGAATGCCGGGAACGGGGAACCTGCAGGTATGCCGGAGGACGGGAGTGGTCTTAAAAATCCGGATGAGGAGCCCGGAGATCAGGAGGCAGAACCAGGAGAAAGCCCTGATACTGACACACAGGAGAGACCTGGCGGGGAAGAAAATTCCGGTTCAGAGGAAAACTTGGACGCAGAGCAAGGCGCCGGAACGGAACAGAATCCGGACGTGGTAGAGAATCTGGATTCTGTTCCGTTACCGGAGGAAGAAGAATCGACAGTGACGGAAACGGTCTCCGGATCAGATTTGAATGAGGTTACAGCGGATCAGGAGGCGGTTTCGACGCTTGGCGACGATCAGGGATGGATTGAAGGATACGGTGATTATTACTGGTCGGTTCTTGATGGAAAGCTGTATGTTTCGGGATCGGGGAACTTTACGGATGTGTAATTTCTTTTGAGAACATAAAAAATCAACGGACAGTAAATGATACAATTTCTATCCGCCGATTTTATGGGAATAACCATCTATGATATTATAAAAATTACTCTTGGTCATCTGTTGATTTATTCATCTTTTTGTTTGTTGAAAACTGCTTTGTCATTTCTGAAAAAGTACCATTAGCTTGTAAAGGTTTAATGGCTGAAAGAGCTGATTGGTATAAGGAAGCTTGCTTTGTCAATTCTGAAAAAGCACCATTAGCTTGTAAAGGTTTAATAGCTGAAAAAGCTGATTGGTATAAGGAAGCTTGCTTTGCCAATTCTGAAAAAGTACTATTAGCTTGTAAAGGCATTATTGCTGCTGATAGGGCTTTTTGAGTTGCAGCAGTTTGTTTTGATAATTCTGCAAACGCTCCATTTGTTTGTATTGGTTTAATAGATTGAGCTAACCCCTCATATAATGTTGCATATTGCTGTAATGTTTGTCTTAAGCTATTCATATCTACGGTATTATTGAATTGCTCTACATTTTCTTGGATTTTAGTGACATTTTTGCTGGCGGCAATAATATCTTTGCAAGTATTTTGGTTCTCCATATGTTTTACGATACTCCACACTTCTGGTTCGATATGCAAAATATCGCTTTTTTCAACATCTAATGTTTTTATTTCACTGATTTTTGAATATTCTTCCATTGATACTTTTATATGCCCGATTAGTGCCAAAGCAATTTTTCCTACAGCATAGGGGGAGTCATCCGCTCCTTGATGTATTAAATCTGCAAGGACACTAATATCCAAATTTACATAATATATAATATTTTTATTTTCTTTATCAACAGAAAGATCCGCTATGCTCCAATATATATTTTCATCATCAGTTTCCAGTTCTTCATCCAATTCTTCATTAACATTTATAGTTATCAAATATTCGCCAATGCCTTGGTATATTTCATCTTCATAATCGTCTAATATGCTTTTAATATCATCTAGTGCAGATAATTGTAAAGCGCTTTTAGACTTTCCCAATTTTAATTCCTCTGACAAATGCGAGAAAAATTTGTCTAAAGTCAAAAAGTGAATACTTAAAGATGGATTGGTTTCTTTAAATTCTTCATTTAGTTCTTGCCTTAAATCAATCGGGGTATCTTTGATTTTCTCCCACCAATCCTCTTTGGTATCGTTGCATACAAATATGATGTTGGTGTTTTTCTCTTTTGCTATTGCAATTATATCTTTCCATACAAATAAATCTCCATATTTTGCTTCTCCAACTTTTGCGGAATCACGAAATCCAGGTGGGATTAAATTATCATATCGTATTTGCCCTTCTTGTAATGTTAGTAGCTTTTTTGAAAATGGTATTTTTTCACCGATATTACCTTGATTATGTAATAAGTCGATAAATTCTTTTACCTTATCATTTTCTAAAAAATCAATATTTAGCTGTATTTCCTCATGATGGCTTTTTTCAAAATTAGTAATTATGTTTTGGATATCTTTGATTTTTTCATTTAAATCATTTTGTAGTTTGGATATATCCGTATAGTTATGCTTTCTGTATTCCACAATTTTCTTCGCAATATCGTTTTCAAGTTTTTTTAGGGAATCAGAAAGTTCTTCGGTTACTTTTTTATATTTCTTTTTTTCATCACCGCATGTTTTATGATAATTTTTTAGATATTCATCATAAACTTGTCTTGGTACATAGATGTTGTTTTGTATTTTTTTCAGTGCACTTATTACATCTAAGCTAATATTAGCTGGCTGACGATATAATTCCAATAGTACAATAGTACATTTGTATCTAAAACAATTAAATGTTCACTCGAACGTATTTCTTGAAACTTTTCTATGGTTATCATTTATTCACCCTCTTGTTTGTTTTTAGCAGTAGACAATCTATACTTTGCTATTTTACCACAAAAATCAAGTTTGTGCTTATGAAATTTTAAATTAATATGACTACTTATCACTAACCGAAAGAAAAAGTTTCGTGTCGGGTGCTTATATATTTTCAAAAAATCAGAATACCATGTCTAAAATCATGCTTCCTTATCGGCTACTGGGTGAAAGGTTAAATCCTCCCGCCCTTTTTATTGCCACGAAACGATTCCGTAGATTACTGCCCCTTGAAAACTTTACAGTAGCCGCCAGAGGGATATTCGCCGCAGGGGACAGCAGAGCCACGATATGAGCCTGCCCACTGCTTAATCCGTGCAAAGCAAAGGACGGAGAGAATGCCGCTTTAGGGAAGCGTGGAACTGTATGGAATGGCTGTTTTACATACCCTTGCTTTCTGGCAGGGGTAAATAAATCCAAGGAGGACAACGCCTATGTGCAACAAACAAAATTCAACACGGAGGGAGGGATACCATGCAGCAGTTACAGACGGTGGATGCTGACACTCTCCTTTATGAGCCGCTTGAAAAGCCGTCCTTTGTGGTGGATGGTCTTATCCCCACGGGCTTGTCACTGTTCTGCGGCTCACAGAAAATCGGCAAGAGCTGGCTCATGCTGAAGCTCTGCCTTTGCGTGTCGCAGGGAATCCCTTTATGGGATATGCAGACATTGGAGGGCGACGTGCTTTACCTGTGTCTGGAAGATACGTTCTGCCGCATACAGGACAGGCTGTTCCGTCTGACGGACGAAGCGAGCGGGCGGCTCCACTTTGCCGTGGCAAGCTGCAAGCTGCCAGACGGTCTTATCATGCAGCTTGAAGATTACCTCAAAGCATATCCCCAAAGCAGGCTGATTGTCATTGACACGCTGCAAAAAATCCGTACCGCATCCAAAGACAACGCCTATGCAAACGATTATGGGGATATATCGCTGTTGAAAGATTTTGCCGACAGGCATTCCCTTTCGGTGGTGGTCGTCCACCACATCCGCAAGCAGAATGACAGCGACGTGTTCAACAAGGTGTCTGGCACGACAGGCTTGACAGGGAGTGCGGACGCTGCCTTTGTTCTGGAAAAGGAAAGCCGCGCATCCGATACGGCGAAGCTTTTTGTCACTTGCAGGGACACGCCCTATCAGGAGTTTACGCTCCGTTTCCGTGATTGCGGCTGGGAGCTGGTAAAACGGCAGACACAGGAGCAGCTTGCGGCGGCAGAGATTCCCCCTGTCCTTTTTCGGGTGGTGTCGTTCATGCAGGGCAGGCAGGGGTGGTCTGGCACGGCTACGGAGCTTTTGGAAGTCATGGGGGAAAGCGGGGAACTGTCCACGGTCATCACGAAATGTCTCAACGAGTATCGCTCCACGTTCCTTTATGAGAACGGCATCCAGTATGACTATCAGAGGAAGTATAGCGGAAGGAAGATTATCCTTGCAAGATGCGGCGGGGAGCATGACAGCCATGACGGGTATGACGGCAGTTTTGGGATGCCCCCTCATGCTGACATGGGCAACGCCGCTGTTCTTCCATCTGAAGCGTAAAGCGGAGGATAAGCAGGGCGTAAGCCCTGCCATAAGGGAGTCCAGAGGGAACGTCTGGCACACGACTTTGCGGAGCAAAGTGT
>CARUOB010000007.1:0-521 GCA_949076555.1 uncultured Lachnospiraceae bacterium
CGCCGCGTCCGGGAGCTGTTTTTCCAGACTGTCGCTGGCCCCCATCAAATGCACATAGTCCTGCGCCTTAAGTTCCGCAATGGTCTTCTCCAGAAGGTCTTTCGTGCCGTCCTCCGTGTCCCTGCCGTAAATTTTCAGATCGTAGTCCGGGTGTTTTTTATGCACCTCATGAAAGGCTCGGATCAGCATGACCTGATTTTTGAAATCCACCAGCCGTCCCGACTGCACAACCGTTTTCGTGCGCTTCTCAGGCTCCGGCACGCCGATGTATTTGGGATTCAGCGGATTTAAGATAATGCGGGAATTTTTCTGCAATCTGGGCGCAAAGAACTCTCTCGCCCCTTCCGTCTGAAAAACACAGCCGTCCGCTCTCGGAAACAGAAAGGGAATCTGTACCTTGTCAAAGAGCCTGTCGTAATGCCCCACCGGGTCTGTGCGGATAGAGATTAACACCGGAATCTTTATAAAAAAGGCCGCCGTCAGTCCGCGGTACAGCGCTTTTCTGGCAAAGGGTATGAGAA